>CAXSEK010000072.1:0-9586 GCA_964235625.1 uncultured Acetobacteraceae bacterium | reverse complement strand
ACGATCGCGGGCGCCATCCGGCTGGACAGTGCCGGGCCCGCCCTATTCTCGCAGCGCCGCCAGGGCCATCACGGGCGGGTTTTCACTATCTGGAAGTTCCGCACCATGCGGTGGTGCGACGGCCCTGCCGATGGCCGCGTCCAGACCCGGCACGGGGACTGCCGGGTGACCCGCATCGGCCATGTGCTGCGCCGCACCAGCCTGGACGAGCTGCCGCAGCTCTGGAACATCCTGAACGGCACGATGTCCCTGGTCGGGCCGCGGCCGCACCCGGTGGCGATGCGGACCGAGGGCCTGCTGTGCGAGGACATCGCTGCCGACTATGGCGAGCGCCACCGGGCCAAGCCCGGCATTACGGGGCTGGCGCAGATCAACGGCCACCGCGGTGCGACCGCCACGACGGAGCAGCTGCGGGCGCGGCTCGATGACGACCTGCATTATGTCGCGGCGTGGTCGCTGCTGCTCGATCTGAGGATCCTCCTTCTCACGCCGGTCCGCCTGGTCAAGCATCGGAACAACGCATTTTGATCGTCTCACGGCGTGCTGCCATGATGCTGGCCGGCCTTGCCCCGCCGCGCCTGTCGCGCGCCGCAGCGACTGAAGGCGGAAGCTCGAGCCTGGGGCAGCTTGCCGTGAAGAACGGCTTGCGCTTCGGCAGTGCCAGCGACGTAGAGATCCAGACGGCCCCTGCCGCTTATGCCGAGGCGTTTGCCGCGCAATGCCGGCTGCTGGCCCCCAACATGGGGTGGCATCGGGTGGCCCCCCTCCCCGGCGCCGCGCGGCCCGCCTGGGAGGATCCGAACGTGGCGTTCGCCCGGCAGCACGCCATGATGCTGACCGGCGCCCACCTGCTGTGGCACAAGGCGCTGTCGCCGGCGTTCAAGGCGGCCGATCCCGGTCCGGCCGCGCGGGCCCTGGCCGCCGGGCACATCGCGATGATGGCACGCCACTATGCCGGCCAGGTTTTCAGCTGGAACGTGGTCAACGAGGCGATCGACACCCAGGCGGGCGACGGCGACGGGCTGCGCCGCTCCGCCCTGCTCGCCAAGCTCGGGCCCGGATACATCACCGACGCGTTCCACGCCGCCCGGGCGGCCGACCCCCGCGCCCTGCTCACCTACAACGACACCCAGTTCGAGATGGACACGCCGTATCACGAGGCGCGCCGCGGGGCGCTGTTGCGGCTGCTGGACCGCCTGGCGCGGGAGGGTGCGCCGATTGATGCCGTCGGGCTGCAGACCCATCTGCGGCTGGACGGCAGCCGGTTGGAGCTTGGCACCTACCGCCGCTTCCTGCAGGCGATCGCCAGCCGCGGCCTGCGTATCCTGGTCACCGAGCTGGACGTTTTCGACATCGGCGTGAACGGCAGCCCGGCCGAGCGGGATGTCGCCGTCGCCGGGCTGTACCGCGACGTGCTGTCCGTCATCGTGGCGGAGCCAGCGGTGGCCAGCGTCGTCACCTGGGGCCTGTCGGACCGCTACACCTGGCTGACGCCGCAGACCGACCCGTCCTACCGCCGGAGGGACGGCGCGCCCGCCCGGCCACTGCCGCTGGACGACGCGTTCCAGCCCAAGCCGGCTTTCGCCGCGATCGCCGCCGCCTTCCAGACCGCTCGCGCGAGGGTACCCGCATGAACATCACCGTCTATGGCATCGGCTATGTCGGCGCCGTGGTGGCCGGCTGCATGTCCGCCGCCGGGCATCACGTGGTCGCGGTGGACGTGAACCCGGCGAAGGTCGCGACGCTGAACGCCGGGCACTCGCCGCTGTCCGAACCCGGGCTGGCCGGCCTGATCGCGGCGGGGATCGCGGAGGGGCGGCTGCACGCCACGGTGGACAGCGCAAAGGGGTTCGCGCATGGCGAGATCCTGTTCGTATGCGTCGGCACGCCGGGGATGGCCAACAACCGGCTGGACCTGAGCTATCTCGAGGGCGTGGCGGAGGATCTGGGCCGCCAGCTCGGCCAGGCGCAGGACGGCAAGCGGCGCACGGTGGTGATCCGCTCGACGGTGCTGCCGGGCACGATGGACGGGGTGGTGCGCCCGGCGATCGAGCGCAGTTCCGGCCTGGTCGCCGGGATTGATTTCGGTCTGGGCACAATGCCGGAGTTCCTGCGCGAGGGCCAGGGCGTGGACGATTTCGACCATCCGACGGTGGTGGTGATCGGCGCCGAGGACGACGGGACGCGCGCGCTGCTGCAGGCGCTGAACGCGGGCAATGGCGGTGCTGCGTTCACCTGCGATTTCCGCACCGCCGAGGCGATCAAGTTCACCAACAACGCGTTCCACGCGCTGAAGGTCGCGTTCGCCAACGAGGTGGGGGCGATCTGCAAGAGCAGCGGGATCGACGGCCGGCTGGTGCTGGACATCCTGTGCGCGGACACGCGGCTGAACATCTCGCGCGCCTATTTGCGCCCCGGCTTCGCGTTCGGCGGCTCGTGCCTGCCGAAGGACGTGAAGGCGCTGTGCTATCACGCACAGGCGGCGGGGGTGCGGACGGACGTGCTGGCGGCGCTGCTGCCCTCCAACGAGGCGCATGTCGGCCGCGCGGTGGCCGCGGTGGCGGGGTTCGGCCGCCGCCGGGTGTCGATGCTGGGACTGACGTTCAAGCCGGACACCGACGATCTGCGGGACAGCGCGCTGGTGGAGCTGGCGGAGCGGCTGATCGGCAAGGGCTTCAGCCTGCGGATCTACGACCCGAACTTCTCCTACGCCGACATCATGGGCCGCAACCGCGAATTCATCCTGGCCGCCCTGCCCCATGTCGGCAGCCTGCTGGTGGACACGCTGGACGAGGCGCTCGACCATGGCGAGACGATCGTGGTGGGCCATAACAGCCCGGAATATGCCGACCTACCGGACCGGGCGACCGGCGAGCACCGTGTGCTGGACCTGGCCTCTGCCGCGTCCGGGCTGGCCGGCAGCCCGCATTACCAGGGTATCTGTTGGTGAGATGGCTGGCTGCGTGTCTGCTCGCCATGCTCGCCGGGTGTGGCCCGATCCTGACCCACGGCACGCCGCTCGCAGCCGTGCTGGCGTCGGAGCAGGCGCAGGCGGCGGGCCCCTACCGCTTGCAGGCGGGTGACCAGGTCGAGGTGCACCACATCCTCGACCCTGATTACACCGCCGTGCTGACCATCGCACCGGACGGCGCGATCAGCGTGCCCGGCATCCGGCAGCCGGTGATCGCGCGGAGCCAGAGCATCGCCGGGCTGCAGGACGAGCTGAACCGGCTGTATCAATCGGGCGACGTGCTGGCGCACCCGTTCTTCTCGCTCAACCTGCGCGCCTTCGGCAGCCTGCAGGTGTTCGTCGGCGGCGAGGTGCAGCGGCCCGGCTACCTGGAGTTGTCGGGCGGGGAGCGCCGGGTGCTGCAGGTGATCGCGTCCGGCGGCGGCTTCCTGCCGACGGCGCGGACCGACGAGGTGCTGATCCTGCGCACCCAGCGGGACGGGTCGCAGCAGATCTTCTCGGTGGACCTGACAAAGGCGCTGAGTGGCGAGGATTTGGCGCAGAACGTCCGCATCCGGCCGCTGGACGTGGTGATGGTGCCGCGGTCCGATATCGCCTCTCTCGATGTGTGGATGGACCAGCACGTGCGGCAGGCGCTGCCGTTGTCCACCGCGGCGTCGCTCACCTTGACCAATGCGGGCTTCCTCGCCGGGGCCGGGCGGTGATGGACGGGGTGCTGCCGCCTATCTCCTACCGGGTGGCCGCGCCACGGCCGGAGCTGGGGGCGCTGCTGGCGACGGTGGCGCTGCTGGTGGACGACCAGCGCGCCGTGGTGCTGCACGTGACGGCGGCGCGCCATGGCGAGGGCACCACGACGGTGGCGCGGGAGCTGGCTGCGGCCGCCGCGCGCCCGGCCTGGTGCCGCGTGGCGCTGATCGACGCGTCAGCACCCGTGATGGACTTTACGCTGCCCGCCCTGCTGCCCGCCTTCGAGCGCGGCCAGGAGCCGGCGTTGCGGCCGGGCCGGCTGGGTGGGGCCGAGGTGGCGCTGGCCCGGCTGGCCGGCCCGGGGGACGGGGCGTTGCGGCTCGAGAGCCTGCGCGGGGTGTTCGCCTGGCTGCGCAGCCAGTTCACCGTGGTGGTGGTCGATTGCCCCCCGGTGCTGCCCTGCCGCGGGGCCGCGATCATCGGCGCCGTCGCGGAAGGCACGCTGCTGGTGGTGGAGGCGGAGCGCACACGGCGCGCCGAGCTGGCCCAGGCGCGCGAGGTGCTGGACCAGCTGGGTGCCACCATGCTGGGCGTGGTGCTGAACCGCCGCCGCCGCCACGTACCCCGCTTCGTGGAGCGGATGTTGTGATGGATGCCGAAGCACTCCCGCGGCGGGACACGATGAGCCTGCGCGAGATGGTGGCGATCGGCTTCCGCCACCGCCGCAAGGTGCTGATGGCGCTGCTGGTCCCGCCGGTGCTGGCGGTCATCGCGATCCTGCTGCTGCCGCCGAAATACCGCGCGCAGAGCGACTTGCTGGTGAAGACGGGGCGCGAGTACCTGGCGCAGTCGGACGGCGATGCCGGGCTGACCGCCCCCACCTCCACCAAACAGGAGGGGATCAACTCCGAGATCAGCCTGCTGACTGGGCGTGCGGTGGTGGAGGCGACGATCGCCGCGATCGGGGTGGACGTGCTGTATCCGGGGTTGCGGGACGACCCGCCGTGGTTCGACAGCAAACTGGACGCGGCGGTGGACAAGTTCAGCCGGGACCTGGCGGCCGAGCCGGTGAAGCTGTCCAACATCATCGCCGTCAGCTTCGACGCGGCGACGCCCGAGAAGGCCAGGATGGTGCTGGACCGGCTGGTCGGCATCTACATCGACAAGCACACCCAGGTGTTCTCCGCCGGCCGATCGGACAGCTACGCCGATGCCTTGGCGCGCGGCACGGCCGAGCTGGCGCGGCTGGAGCAGGCGCGCACCCGGATTAAGCTGGATGGCGGCATCTACGACATCTCGGCCCAGCGCGCGGCCCTGATCAGCCAGCGCGTCGCGGCCGAGGCGCATCTGCAGGACGGGGTGAACACGCAGGCGATGCTGCACGGCCGGCTGGCCTACCTGAAGCAGGAACTGCCTAAGACACCCGCGGTGCTGCGCTCCACCGGGACCGACCGCAACGAGGCGGTGGACCATGCGCGGCAGACGTTGGTGGATTTGCGCGCGGCGGAAGCGGCGATGACGGCGCGCTACGCCCCGGGAAACCCGGACCTGCTGCGGGTACGCGGCCAGATCGCGGCCCTGGCGCCGGGAGCGGCGGGCGGGGACCGGGTGAACGTGAACACGGCGCCCTCGCCGCTGGCGCAGCAGATGCGCACCGAAATCGTGATGGGCGAGGCCCAGCTGGCCCCGCTCGCCGCCGAGCAGGCCCGCTACGAGGCGTTGGTAGCGGGCCTGGGTGCCGAGTTGTACCGGCTGGAGCAGGCCGACCTCGACCTACGCACCACGACGTCGCGGATCGACTCGCTGAACGACAACCTAAAGCTGGTGCAGACCCGGTTCGATCAGGCGCGCACGCAGGAGGCGATGGACCTGGCGCGGCAGGTGAGCGTGGTGCAGGTGGCGCCCGCCATCGCCGCCGACCGTGCATCCAGCCCGAAGAAGCCGTTGTTCGTCGCCGCCGGAATTTTGCTGGGGCTGCTCGGTGCGGGCGGGATCGTGGTGCTGGCGGTGCTGACCGGCAACACGGTGGTGACAGAGGACGGGCTGGAGCGGCTGCTCGGCCTGCCAGTGCTACTGGCGCTGCCGGTAGCGGGCCGGCGCGCTGGCCCCGTGACGCTGCCGCTGGAGTGAACGCCGCCTGGTATTGGCACCGGCTGCGCCGGATGTCGGCGCAGGAGATCGCAGCGCGCGGGGCGGTGGCGGCCCGCCAATGGTGGTGGTCCAACCCGGCGCGCCGGCCGGACCTGCTCGCCACGCTGCTGCCCGGGCCGCGCGAGGCCGCCGTGGCCCTACCACGGGCCGCACGTCCGCAGGATGCGGCTGCAGATGACGTGGTTCGAGCGGCGGAGCGGTTGGTGGGTGGTGAGTTCCCGGTGTTCCACTTATTGCTGACGGCTCAACAAGAAGGTCCCCCTCCCCTTGTGGGAGGGGCTAGGGGAGGGGTAGGCGCGGCACCCGCTCCGGAGCGTGCATGCGGGCAGGCACGTCAAGAACCGACGTGTTGCCACCCCTCCCCCCAACCCCCTCCCTCAAGGGGAGGGGGAGAAGAACTCGACTGGTTCCTCGACCCGCTCACCAACATACGCGCCCCCTCTACCCTTTACTGCTTCCATCTCCCCCACCGCGACCCGGCGGTGGTCGGCACCATCAAGTTCGTCTGGGAACTGTCCCGCCACCAACCCCTCACGTTGCTGGCCTGCGCCTGGTGGCTGACCGGCGACGACCGATTCGCCGAGGCCGCCGCCCACCATTTGCGCTCCTGGTGGCGGCAGAACCCGTTCCTTCACGGCGTGCACTGGCTCAGCGGCATCGAAGTGGGCATGCGCCTGCTCGCCTGGACCTGGGTCCGCGCGCTGCTCGCCGATTGGCCCGGCGCCCCCGCCTTGTTCGAGCACAACGACCTGTGCCTCCAACAGCTCTGCGGCCATAGCCGGTACCTAAGCGCCTTCCACAGCAACGGCTCCTCCGCCAACAACCACCTGGTCGCGGAATGGGCCGGGTTGTTCGCCGCGTCCACCGCCTTCCCGTGGTTCCGTGAGAGCGCTGTCTGGGCCGCCACCGCCCGGGCCGGTTTGGCGCGCGAGGCGGAGGCGCAGACCCATCCGGATGGCTGGAACCGCGAGCAGGCCAGCGGATACCATGTGTTCGTGGCGGAGCTGCTGCTTGCCGCCGCATTGCCCGCGCGGATGGCCGGCCAGCCCGCCCCCGCGGTCGAGCTGGTGCTCAGCCGCATGATCGACGCGCTCGCCGCCAGCCTGGACGGCGCCGGGCAGCCACCCCGCTTCGGCGATGCGGACGACGCGCGCGGGCTGCTGGTGGACGCGGCCGGCATCGGCGCCACCACCTCCCTGCTCGACGCCGGCCGGGCGCTGTTCGGGGCCGATCCGTGGTGGCCGGCGGCGGGCGGCAGCGTGCTGGGCAGCATCGCCGCGAGTGTCGCTGGAGCCAAGCCACGGGCCCGGCCCTGCGTGCGGCCGGGGCTGTTCGCCGATGCCGGCATCGCCATTCTGCGAAGCGGCGACATTTGGCTGCGCTGCGATGCCGGGCCGCACGGCTACGGCTCGATCGCGGCGCATGGCCACGCGGACGCGCTGTCGATCGAGCTGCGCTACGGCGGCACCGAGATCCTCGCCGACCCCGGTACCTACTGCTACCACGGCGAGCCGGAGTGGCGCGCCTATTTCCGTGGCACGCCGGGCCACAGCACGCTCACCGTGGGCGGCGCGGACCAGGCGGTGGCGGGCGGCCCGTTCCTGTGGCTGTCGCGACCGCGCGCGACCCTGGAGGAGTGGCAGCCGGACCGCGTTTGGCAGGCCCGGCATGACGGTTACCGCCCCGTGACGCATCACCGCCGCGTGGCGCTGAACGGGTACGTCGTCACGGTGCGCGACTGGATCGACGCGACGGCGCCGCGCCCCGTGCTGCTCGCCTTCCATTTCGGGCCGGACGTGCAGGCCCACTTGCTGGACGACGCCCACCTAGCCTGGCCTGGCGGGGAGGCGGCGGTGGCGCTTCCGCACGCCCTCACCTGGCAGGTCCATCGCGGCGAGCAGGGTCCGCCCTTCGGATGGTATTCGCGCGGCTTTGGCCAGCACGAGCCGGCGGCCGTGCTGGCCGGGCGCGGCACCCTGGCCCCGGGCACGGTGCTCGAAACCCGGTTCATCCTCAGCATAGGCCCAGCCTCATGACCGGACGCCGCATCCTAATCGTGGTGGAGAACCTGCCGGTGCCATTCGACCGCCGGGTTTGGCTGGAAGCGACCACGCTGGCCCGGCACGGCGCCGCCGTCACGGTGATTTGCCCGCGCATGAGAGGGTTCACCAAGGCGTATGAGGTGATCGAAGGCGTCGCGATCTACCGCTACCCCCTGCCGTTCGAGGCGTCCAGCGCGCTGGGTTTCGCGGCGGAGTTTGCCTGGTGCTTCGCCGCCACCGCGCTGCTGAGCTTGTGGGTCGCACTGTTCGGCCGCGGGTACGACGTGCTGCATGCCTGCAACCCGCCGGACACGTTCTGGCTGCTCGGCCGCTTTTGGCAACTGTTCGGACGGCGCTTCATCTTCGACCACCATGACCTGTCTCCCGAGATGTTCGCCGCCAAGTTCGGGCGCGACACCGGCTGGCTGCATCGCGGGTTGCTGTGGCTGGAGCGGCAGAGCCTGCGCGCGGCGGACGTCGTGATCACCACGAACGAGAGCCACAGGCGCGTCGCCATGCAGCGCGGCGGCAAGCAGCCGGGCGACGTGTTCGTGGTGCGCTCTGGCCCCGACCTGGCGCGGTTCCGCGTGCATCCGGCGGACCCAGCCTATCTATGCAGAAAGCGGCACTTGCTGGTGTACCTGGGGGAGATATGCCAGCAGGACGGGGTGGATTACATGGTGCGGGCCGTGCAGCTGCTCGCCACCGAACGGGACGACTTTGCCGTGATCTTCGTCGGTGGCGGACCGCACCAGCCGGCGATCAAGGCCTATGCCACGGAGCAGGGCATTGACGGGGTCGCGCGCTTCACCGGGCGGGTGAGCGACGACGAACTGTGCCGCATCCTGTCGTCGGCCACGCTGGGCATCGACCCGGACCCGAAGACGGCGTGGTCCGACCAGAGCACGATGAACAAGGTGATCGAGTACATGTTCTTCGGCCTGCCGGTGGTGGCGTTCGACCTGCATGAGACGCGCGTTTCGGCGGGGGATGCCGGCGTTTATGCGGAGGCGAACTCGGAGCGTGGGCTCGCCGACGCGATCGGGGCCTTGCTGGACGACCCGGCCCGGCGGGCCTCGATGGCGAAGGCCGGGCGGCAAAGGGTGCAGGAGTCGTTGGCCTGGGAGCACTCGGTAGCGCCGTTGTTGGCGGCCTATGACAGAGTGTTTCAGAAAGAGAAGTTAGTCTCGGCCTTGCCATCGCCCTCCGGACAAGGCGATCGCGTTGGCTGACAGCCAGAAGGTTCTCCCTCTCCCGCTGGCGGGAGAAGGTCGGGGTGAGGGTGCGTGGGATCCTATGACCGCTGGATCACGCGTGCGTGGCCGGTCCTCACCCGTGAAAGACGGGAGAAGGTGCAGGCAGCGCCGGAACGGAAGACAATCGCCGATACGCCGCAGCCAAACCCGGCAGCGCCGTCGCCGCCGTGTAGCGCCCCGCAACCACCCCCCGGGCCCGATCGCCCAACTCGGCCCTCAGCGCAGCCGACCCGGCCACCCGCGCCATCGCATCCGCCAGCGCCACCGCGTCGCCGACCGGGACGGTGAGCACGCCGCCCCCCTCCGCCATCTCCGGTACCGCGCCGACCGGGGTGGCGATGGCCGCCATACCGGCCGCCATGGCCTCGACCAGCGAATTAGGGAAGCCCTCACCGTGGGACGGCAGCAGGAAAATCGCGCAGCTCTGCATCATTTCCAGCACGGCGGCATGTGCGGCCGGGCCTTGTGCCGTCACGCCC
>CAXSEK010000071.1:0-9736 GCA_964235625.1 uncultured Acetobacteraceae bacterium | reverse complement strand
TCATGGTGCAGCGCGTGGTAGTCGCGGCCGGACAGGAAGGGGCGGACCATGATCTTGCACGGCCGGTCCGCCGTCCAGCGCAGCACGGTCTCGGTCGAGTCGCGGGCGACGAACAGCTCCTGACGTATCTGCGTCCCGTCCGGCAGCACGAAATGCCAGCAGGGCCACGGGGTTGGTGTGAAGTCCCGCAGGTGGGTGCGTCCGTCCGGGTAGACGGTGTTGGGCAGGTAGGCCTGGCTGCTGAGCGCGAAACGGCCGATGGCGGTCTCGGCCCAGGCGTCAAAGCCGTTGATCAGGACGAAGCGCCCGGCTGCCGTCTGCGCCAACAGCAGCGCTTGATAGCGGCGCGTGCGGACCAGTCCGACGGTGCCGGACGCGAACCCGCCCAGCCCGTCGGCCTCCAGCCACTCAGCCTCCAGGTCCATGCCGGCTCCGTGGTTTGTTGGACGTGTCGATGCCTGGGCCCCGGGCCCGGGTGTGAGAAGATCGCAGAGAGTTACAAACCTAGAACGACCCGGACGCCAGCCTCGATCGAGTGCAGGTCGATCGTCGTTAACTGGCCCGAGCGCCGGGTCAGGCGAGTCTTGTCGACGGCGCGAACCTGATCGCAGACCGCGACACTACCGGTTCCGGCCGATGCCGCCGGCACGACGATCGGTGGACGGGGCGCCGGGCCGGTGGCCAGGGGGACGACGACGACGGTGCGACGGGCCTGGTTCAGCGCGTTGACAGTCAGCACGACCGCCGGGCGGGTGTTGCGGATCTCGCTGCCTCGGGCCGGATCGAGGTCGACCCACCACACGTCGCCCCGTTCCACCTGCACGGGCGAGAGGGCGGGTTGGCTCATTCAGGCCGTGCGCCCGCGTGGTCTGCCGCAAGTCCGTCCGCAACGGTGGCGTCCCAGTCCGCCATTTCCCCGGCGAGCCGCTCGTCGCGTTCCACCTCGAGAGCTGCCTGATACAGCGGATCGTTCTCGCCGCCCTCCGGTGCCAGCGCATCCTCCAGCAAGCGCTGGACGAAGGCGCTGCGCCCCCGGGCTGGAACCTGGTGCCTCAGGCGACGCGCCAGGTCCTCCGGAAGCCGGACAAGCAGCTGTTGCATTGCCATTGACGCCTCCGTGTCTTGATAGTGATATTGATAGCGAGTTCTATCGTGGAGTTCAAGCTCAGCTCCGCACGTCCATCGCCGAGCGCAGCCCGTCGCTGACCATGTTGAAGCAGATCGAGGTCGCGAAGATGCACAGGCCCGGCAGCATGGCGGTGACGGGCTGGGAGTAGATCGCCGTGCGCAGGGTGTTCAGCATCAGCCCCCATTCCGGCTCCGGCGGGCGGGTGCCGAGGCCGAGGAAGGAGAGGCCGGAAGCCAGGATCATGGACACGCTGATCAGGCTGGTCGCGTAGACGAAGATCGGGCCGAGCACGTTCGGCAGCACGTGCGCCCGCACGATCAGCAGCGGCCCGGCGCCGCTGGCCCGCGCCGCCTCCACGTAGTCCAGCGTGCGCACGCCCGTGGTGACGGTCTCGGCCACGCGGATGATCTGCGGCACGAACACCAGGGTGAGCGACAGGATGGCGTTGCCGATGCCTGCCCCGAGCGCGCCGCTGATGGCCACCGCCAGCAGGACGGAGGGGAAGGCGTAGAACACGTCCGTGGTGCGCATGATGACCTGGTTCACCAGGCCGCCGGCATACCCGGCGACGATGCCCAGCAGCCCACCGATGACGAAGGCGAGCACGACGGGCGTGATGCCGATCGCCCAGGACAGGCGGCCGCCATACAGCAGCCGGGTCAGCATGTCCCGCCCCAGTTCGTCCGTGCCGAGCGGGTAGCCGGGGAAGCCCGCGGGTTTGAGCCGGCGCAGCATGGAGGTCTGATACGGGTCGTGCAGGGCGAGCAGGGGGGCGAGGACGATGGCCAGAAGCAGGAGCAGCAGGAGAGCGGCGAAGGCCAGGGTGACGGGGTCGCGCCGGAGGCGGCGGAGGACACCGGACCAGTAGGAGCGGCTGCGCTGCTGCGTGGCGGCGGGGATCAGGACGGTGGCAGTCGTGACGCTCATGCCCGCTTGATCCGCGGGTCGAGCATCGTTTGCACCACGTCCACCACCAGGTTCACCGCCACGAAGAACAGCGCCAGCACCAGGATCGTGCCCTGCAGCACGGGGATGTCGCGCTGGAAGATGGCGCTGTTGAGCAGCAGCCCCGTGCCGGGCCAGCTGAACACCGTCTCCACCAGGATCGAGCCGCCCATCAGGTAGCCGAGCTGCAGGCCCATCACCGCCAGCGCGCCGGGTGCCGCGTTGCGGGCGACGTGGAGGAAGATGCCGCCGCGAAGCAGGCCCTTGCCACGCAGGGTGTTCACGAAATCCTGGCCCAGAACCTCGGCCACGATGCCGCGGACGGTGCGGGTGATGATGCCCATCGGGATCACGCTGAGCGTCACGGCGGGCAGGATCAGGAACTTGAAGTGTTCCCAGTTCCAAGCCCAGTCGGAGGTGCCGCCGGTGCCGGCGCCCATGGCGGGCAGCCAGCCGAGCAGCACGCTAAAGACCACCACCATCACCATGCCCAGCCAGTAATGCGGCACCGACACGCCGGCCACCGCCAGCCCCGTCGCCAGCCGGTCCACCGGGGTGCCGCGCGCCGCCCCGGCCAGCCCGCCGAGCAGCAGCCCCATCGCGAACCCGATCGCGGAGGCGACCGCCGCCAGCCGCAGCGTGTTCACCAGCGCCACCGACAGGTCCGACCACACGCTGCGCCCTGTCGCCAGCGAGCGGCCCAGATCCCCGGTCGCGACATGGGCCAGCCACAGGCCGAACTGCACCGGCAGCGGGCGGTCCAGGCCGTAGTCGTGCCTGATCTGGTCCACCACGTCCTGCGGGGCGTCCGGCGGCACGATGGCGTTGATCGGGTCACCGGGCGCGATGTGCACCAGCATGAAGCACACCAGGCTGACCGCCAGCGCGATCGGCACGGCGTAGGCGATGCGGCGGACGATGTACAGCAGCATCTCAGGCGGCCTCCGCCACGGCGTCGGCCACGCGTACGCAGCTTGCGGCACGGCCGGGCGACGGGTGGCGCGGCTCCGGCATCGCTTGCAGGCAGACGGCCTCGGTGTAGGCGCAGCGCGGGGCAAAGGCGCAGCCTTGCGTCGGCGCCTCCATGTTGGGCGGCGCGCCCGGGATGGTCGCCAGCCGCGTGCCCCGCGCGCCGGCATGCACGGTGGCGCCGAGCAGGCCCTGCGCGTACGGGTGCAGCGGCGCGCGCAGCAGGGCGGTGACCGGCCCCTCCTCGATGAAGCGGCCCGCGTACATGACGGCGATCCGGTCCGCCACCTCGCCGGCCACCCCCAGATCGTGGGTGACGAAGATCATCCCCATGCCGAGCTCGGCCTGCAGCCGGCGCAGCAGGAGCAGGATCTGGATCTGCACCGTGGCGTCCAGCGCCGTGGTCGGCTCGTCGGCCAGCAGCAGCTGCGGGCGGCAGGACAGGGCGATGGCGATCATCATGCGCTGCCGCAACCCGCCGGACAGCTCGTGCGGGTAGGCATCGAGCCGGCGCTTGGCCGAGGGAACCTGCACCAGGTCCAGCAGCTCCAGCGCGCGCCGGTCGGCCTCGGCGCGGGACACGGCTTCGTGGCGCAGAATCGTTTCGCGGATCTGCTTGCCGATAGTGAACACAGGGTCGAGCGCGGTCATCGGCTCCTGGAAGATCATGCTCACCACGCGGCCGCGGATGTCGGCCAGCGCACGCTGCCCGGCGGCGACGATGTCGTGCCCGCCGACCTGCACCCGCCCCGTCATCACCGTACGCCGCTCCGGGTTCAGCCGCATCAGCGCGCGCAGCGTGACGGACTTGCCGGACCCGCTCTCCCCCAGAATGCACAGCGTCTCCCGTGCCGCGACCGTGAAGCTCACCCCCTCCACCGCCCGAACCGTGGCGTCACGCGAGACGAAGCGCACGCGCAGGTCCTGCACGTCCACCAGGCTCATGCCGCCAGTGCCCCCGCGGCGAACGGTGCCCGACTGTGGCCGCTGCCGGGCTGTACCGCGAGGCAGGCCGTCGCGTGCTCGCCGCCGGCTAAAGGCGGCACGGTCTGCGCGCACACCGGCTCGGCCAGCACGCAGCGAGTGCGGAAGCGGCAGCCGGAGGGCGGGTCCACCGGGTTGGGTGGGTCGCCGGAGAGCGGCGGCTCGGTGCGGCGGCGCTCCGGATCCATCGAAGGCCGGCTGTCCAGCAGCGCGGCGGTGTAAGGGTGGCGCGCGCCGCCGTAGATCGCGTCCACCGGGCCCAGTTCCATCACCCGGCCCAGATACATCACCAGCACCCGGTCGGACACGAACTGCACGACGTTGAGGTCGTGGCTGATGAACAGGTAGGTCAGCCCGAATTGCGCCTTGAGGTCCAGCAACAGGTTCAGCACCTGCGCCTCCACGGATTTGTCCAGCGCGCTGACCGGCTCGTCCAGGATCAGCAGCCGCGGCTGCAAAGCCAGCGCGCGGGCGATGTTCACCCGCTGCCGCTGCCCGCCGGACAGCTCGTGCGGAAAGCGGCGAGCGAATTGGCCGGGTTCCAGACCCACCGCCGCCAGCAGCTCGGCGGCTTGGGCGGTTGCGGCGCGCCGGGCCATGCCGTGCACCTGGGGGGCGAAGGCGATGCTCTCTCCCACCGTCATGCGCGGGTTGAGCGAGGCGTAGCTGTCCTGGAACACCATCTGCACCTGGCGCCGGTATTGCTTCAGGCTCAGCCCGCCGACCGTCTGGGCGCCCGGCCCCACCGCCTGGCCGTCGAACATCACCTCGCCCGCGGTCGGCTGCAGCAGGGCCATGATCAGCCGCGAGGTGGTGGACTTGCCGCAACCTGACTCGCCGACGATCCCCAGCGTCTCGCCGCGGCGCACGGTGAACGACACATCCTCCACCGCGCGGACCGACCCTGCGCTGCGCCCGAGCAGCCCGCCGGTGAGCGGGAAGTGCTTGGTCAGTCCGCGCACGTCCAGCAACGGGCCGCCGCCCTGTTCCACCGCCACGATGCCCCAGCCCTCCTGTCGCCCCGTGCCTGCAAATCCGGTGCCAGCGCTCGCTTGACGGCGCGGCACGGTTCGGGCCATGCCCGGCGATGCAATACACGCAAGTGAAGCCGCCGCACGCCTACGCGCGGACGCCGCCGAACCTGTTCAACCTGCGCAGCACGGACCCAGCGGGGCTTGCCGCGTTTTACCGCACCGTCGGGCAGAGTGCGGCGGAGTGCCCGGCCGAAGGCTTCATGCTCTACGATCACTGTTACGTCTATGACGGCTGCCACGTGATGGACCCGGCGCTGGAGTGGGTGGCGGACACGGTGATGGATTACGGCATCGCCAACACGATCAAGCCGGTGATCCAGGACGTCATCCGCGGGCGCCACCAGCGCAAGCTCGACGCCTCGCCGTTGCAGACGGTGGTGATCGCGAAGGCGGGGGCGGACAATTACGGCCACACGCTGACCGACATCCTGCCCAAGCTGGTCAACATCGCCCACTCGGGGCTGACCGCTATCCGCCTGCTGTTGCCGACGGGGATGCAGCATTTTGCCGGGCTGGTCACGGCCGTGCTGGCGCGGGCCGGGGTGCGTGCGGAGCTGGAGTTCCATGCGCCGGCGACACTGGTGGAGGCGGAGGGCGTCTACGTGTTCTCCGCCGTGGCGATGCACAACACGCGCAAATCCGCGACCTTCCTGGAGTTCGCGGACATGGTGGGCGCGCTGTATGGCATCACCATGGAGCGCCGCCGCCGCATCTATGTCCGGCGCGGCGCCAATGACCACCGGACGCTCGAGCAATCGGCCGCCGTGGAGGCTGCTTTCGAGCGCCACGGCTTCGAGAGCCTGTATCCGGCCGAGCTGGGCCTGGAAGGCCAGATCCGCCTGTTCGCCACCGCCAGCCACGTTGCGGGGCCGATCGGGGCGGGCATGGCCAATATCGGTTGGGCGCCGCCGGCCTGCGACGTGTTCACGATCGATCCCGGCATGGGTGATTTCTACTTCTGGGACCTGAGCTGCTTGCTGCAGCAACGCTTCAACTGGCTGTTCGCGGCTCCGTATCGCGGCTACTCGCCTGAAATGGCACAGAACAACTACGCCGTCGACCTGGAGCTGCTTGGCGCGACCCTGCGCCTGGTCTATTCCTAGCCTCGTGTTTTCGACGGTGAAGGACGCGGCGGTGGACCTGCTCGAACCGATACGGCTGATCGTCTGGGACCTGGACGAGACGTTCTGGAAGGGCACCCTCACCGAAGGCGGGATCGAGGCGTTCGTCGAGGAGAACCATGCCCTCGTGCTGGCGCTGGCCCGGCGCGGGATCATGAGCTCCATCTGCTCCAAGAACGACCACGACACGGTCCGCGCCATCCTGCAGGAGCAGGGCCTGTGGGACAGCTTCATCTTCCCGTCCATCGACTGGTCGCCGAAGGGCGGCCGGGTCGCCGCCCTGGTGGAGGCGGTGGGGCTGCGCCCGCCGACCGTGCTGTTCATCGACGACAACCCCAACAACCGCGGCGAGGTGGCGCACGCCGTGCCGGGCATCATGGTCGCCGACGAGACCGTCATCCCCGGCCTCGCCGCGCATGCCATGCTCCAGGGCAAGGACGATAGCGGCCTGACCCGGCTCGCCCAGTACAAGCTGCTGGAACGCAAGAAGCAGGACGAGGTGCGGGCCTCGGGCGACAATGCCGGCTTCCTGCGCGGCTGCGCCATTCAGGTGACGATCGAGCACGACCTGGAACGCCACCTGGACCGGGTGATCGAGCTGATCAACCGCACCAACCAGCTGAACTTCACCAAGCAGCGCCTGCCGGAGGACCCGGCGCATGCACGGGCGGAGGCGCTGAAGCAGATCCGCTATTTCGGGCACCAGGGCGGCCTGGTGAAAGTGACAGACCGCTACGGCGATTACGGTTTCGTCGGCTTCTACCTCAAAACGCTGGACGAGGGCGTGACTGCGGGCACGCTGAAGCATTTCTGCTTCTCCTGCCGCACGATCGGCATGGGGATCGAGCAGTGGGTGTACCAGACGCTCGGCCGCCCCTGGCTGACGGTGGTGGGCGACGTGCTGGCGGACGTGTTCAGCGCGCCCGCCGTGGACTGGGTCAACCAGGCCGGTGGCGCAGGCGGGCCCGGGCGGCGGCTGAGCCAGTTCTCGGACATACGGCTGCGCGGCGGCTGCGAGATCTCGGCGCTGGCGCACTACTTCAAGGTCGCCGGCCCCGTGACCTGCGTCGAGACGAATTTCCCGCGCGACATCTTCGTGGCCAAGCTCGACACGGGGGCAAGCCTGGTGAACGCGCTGGATGGCTCGCCGGACCGGCTGGCCGCGCTGGCCAAGCTGGCCTTGCCGCCGGAGAGCCTGACCTCCAGCTTCCTCGCCCCCGTCAGCGGCCCGACCCTGCTGGTGCTCAATCTTTGGGGCGAGCTGCATATCCCACTGCACCGGCACAAAGCAGGCGGCTTCGGCGTCAACCTGGTGGTGGACGGGTTCATGAGTTGGACCGACACCCATCAAGGCGGGCAGTTCGGCGCCTGGACGGATGAGGAACTCGCGGCGCAGGCGGATTCCGCCGGGCTGAATCCGGTCGTCCGGGCGCAGGTGATGGCGATGGTGGCCGAGTTGCGGGCGAACTATACGTTCTGCGGTGCAGCGGACGAGGCGCAGGTCAAGGCCAATATGCGCTTGATCGCCGACCGCATCCCGGCTGGTGCGACACTGGCGCTGTTGCTGCCATCCTGCTGGCAGTTCGACGGCACCCCAAGCCACCGCAACACCCAGCATGCGCGGTGGTGCACCGAGGTGCTGGCAGGGCGGCCCAACGTCCACCTGATCGACATCGACCGTTCGGTCCACGCCCAGACCGACCGGTCGGCGGATCTGGGCGATCACTTCGACCGGATCGTCTATTACCGGGTCGCGGAGGATATCATGGGCCGGGTGACGGCGTTGGCCGAAGCGGCGGAGTGAACGGCCGGCGCTGGACGTGCGGGCGCGGACGATCCGGCCTCGGAGTGCCCGCCGAGGCCGGGCACTCCGGTTCGCAGCCCTGGTCAGAGCCAGAAGAGCTTGGCCATATCCTCGTAGCTGCTGATTTCGCTGGTCTTCAGGATCGTCGCGGATTGGACGAAGGTCTTCAGGTCACGATCCGTCAAGCAGGCGAACTCCCGCATGATGTCGTGATACTGATCGGTCAGGACCGTGGAAGCGGGGTCCAGCCCAGTGATAAGGCCGAGGCCGGTGGGTTGCGCGTCCAGGATCGTCACCTGGAGGCTGGGGCGGTATTTCTGCAGCACAGCCAAGAACTTCCATACGTCGCCGGTCCAGTAGGCGGGGTAACGCTCGCTGCGGATGACGTCCGGCCCGTTCTCGTGCCGCCGGGCCATCGGGGCGTCCAAGGGCAGGCAATCATGGACGGCGATGACGGAGTTTGGCCGGCAGGCGCGTTCGGTGTTCGCGAAATCGCGGAGCAGGAACTCCGCCAAGTGCAGTCCGTCGAGGAACGCGAACTCGACCTTGCCACCGAGGATGGTTTGCGCATCGAACTTCTTGAAAAAGGCGTCACTCCCCATCCGGTAGAGGCCGCAGACCGTCTTCTGGCCCAGGAACGCCGGGGTGAGTTGGAACTCGGGGTCGATGGCGATCGATGGGCAGGACGCCAGGGCGAGGGATGACCCATCGCGGCTGCCAATCTCAAGATAGTTCGCCGGCTGCAAGAGTTGATGAAGGCGTTCGAGTACGGCTTTATAGTCCTCCCCCGATAGATCGATCTCAAAGTCACCCGAAGCACTCGAAGTCAACTGCATCCTGATACTCCTGCGAGGTATTTCCACTTGGCTGCTAGCGATTGAAGCAAGCTACCAACAATCACAGGAAAGCTCCACGCCGTTACGGCCGAGCTTTGCGCGTCATTGGACGATCACTTAGCCGGCTCCAGATCGAGCGACAGCACCTCCGCACCCGGACCCCGTAGCAACCCGTCTTCGCAAAACTGGTAAAGACCCTCCGTCCGGCCACGATAGATTGCGACCCAGGCGGCGAGGTTGCCCGTGTGGAGGACGACGTAGCGCGCCCGTGCCACGAGCCAGGTGATCGCCAGCAAACGCGAGGCGAACTCGGACTTAGACAGTGCGAACTCGACCGCGACGTCCAGGTTGTGAATTGCCGTGTTGCCTCCGGTGACCGGCAATTCTGCGAAGCATACCGCATCCGGCATCGCCTGCAGGATGGCATCCCGTGCCTGCGCCTGGTCGGTCTGGCACAAGACCGTCAGGCCCGGCTCCCGCGCCATCAGCGCGCGGGCGACGGCCACGTAGCTCGCCGGGGTCGCGGGCGTGACCTCGATGGCTTTGTCGGTCCCGCGATAGAGCAGGACGACGGTGTTCGACAGGTCCAGGCCGTACCGGTCTATCAGCTGGTCCGCGAAGGCCAACACGCGGGCGTGCGGGCGGAAATACAAGTCGGCATAACCCTGCAAAACCCCGAGCGGCAGGGTGGCATAGACGGCGTGGCGCTCGAAGCTCGGCCACGGCTCCGGCTGGTCCGCGCGGCGGCGCGGGCGGGCCTCGAACAGCGAGCGGTAGGCGTCCTCGCCGGGGTCGTCCTTGAAGTCGCGCAGGCAGAGGCGGTAGTCGATCTGGTCGATCGTCAGGCCCAACATCCGGGCCGTGAAGATCAGGCCCAGCGTGCAGGAAAACGTCCAAGCAAAGCCGTAGGAGTC
>CAXSEK010000070.1:0-9748 GCA_964235625.1 uncultured Acetobacteraceae bacterium | reverse complement strand
TCCACCTCGCCATGCTGCATCCGCCACAGCAGGCTCGCCGTCCTGTCCCCCTTGAACCCCAGGTTCAGCGCATTCCGGTCGCCATAGAACCGCTGCCACGCCGGCGCGAAATCCCGCCACTCCGGCGGCCCGTGCTGCTCCCAATCCTGCGTGATGGAGTCGCCCAGGAAGACCAGGTCGACATGGCCCTGGCGCACCCGGGCCAGCTTCTCCTCGTGCCGCGCGTGCCACCACGGCAGGTTGTCGCGCGAAAGCGGGGTCGCCGCCGGGTCAGCCGCCGCGGCCAGCATCACCGTGGATGCAAGGAGCAGGAGGCGCCTCAAGCCATATACTCCAGGTATCCGACGGCCAGCAGCCCGGCCGCGATGCAGTAATACGCGAACGGGTTGAGCGCCCAGCGGTCGTTGCTGCGGAAATACCGCATCAGGAACGCCGTGCTCAGCAGCGCCACCACCCCCGCCACCACGGCGGCGACCAGCGACAACCCGAGCGTGCCCGGCGGCATGTCCGCGTGCAGCAGCTTCGGCACCTCCAGCACCGTGGCGCCGATGATGATGGGGGTCGCGATCAGGAACGAGAAATGCGCGCTCCCCTCATGCGTCACCCCGCGCAGCAGCCCGCCGATGATCGTCACGCCGGAGCGCGAGATGCCGGGGATCAGCGCCAGGCATTGCCACACGCCGATGGCAAGCGCGTCGCCCATGGTCAGGCTGGACAGGGCCCGGTCCGCCCCCCTGGCGCGCAGCCGCTCGCCGAACAGCAGCAACAGGCCGTTCACCACCAGGAACCCGGCGGCGATCAGCGGCGAGGCGAACAGCCCCCGCACGTACCGCTCCAGCAGGAACCCGGCGAACACGGCCGGGATGGTCGCCACCACGATCAGCAGGAACACCCGCCGGCTCTCGCGATTCTGGTGCGCGCCGGAGATGCCGAGCACGCCCCGCCCGAGCGCCAGCCAGTCCCGCCAGAAGAACCCCAGCAGCGCCACCGCCGTGCCCACGTGCAGCATGACCAGGAATGGCAGGAAGGCGGGCGATGCCTGGTCCATCTGCCAGCCCAGCACCGCCGGCAGCACCACGGCGTGGCCAAGACTGCTGACCGGAAACAGCTCCGTTGCCCCCTGGATGATCGCGATTGCGATGGCCTGCACCGTATCCATCTGTCCGCCCCCCAATTCGTGACCCGCTAGGTGCCGGAAGCGGCAAGTCATGACAAGGCGGCGACAGCGGGCAACGCCGGCCCGGCCACGGCGTTGGGCCGGCAATGCAAACACAATCGACCCTGGGTGACACGGCATCCCTCGTCGCCCTTGCCCGTGCCGTCCAGGCAACCGGCTATGCGTTCGTCACCCCCACCCCAGCCACCCACGCCCGCGTCAACGCCCGGCCCGGCGCCGCCTGGGCGAGCGACCTGCGCGACGTATTCGGCTGGAGCCGGCCGTTCCGCGGCAGCACCGTGCCGCCCGGCATCCTGGATGCGATGCAGGCGGCTTGCGTCCTGGTGCCGCACGGGGAGGGTTGGCGCAGCCTCGTCCGGCTCTCGTCGCTCGACGGCCTGCTATTCTTGCACTCGGCCTATCCGACCGAGGCAGCCGATGCCGTGTTCTTTGGGCCGGACACCTACCGCTTCGCCCAGGCCATCGTGGGAGTGCTGGACCGACCGGTCGGCCGGGCGGTGGATGTCGGCTGTGGCGCCGGCCCCGGGGCGGTGCTGATCGCGCGCGAGCACCGCCTCGCCACTGTGTCCGCGGTGGACATCAACGACGGCGCCCTCCATCTCACTCGCGCCAACGCCGCCCTGGCCGGCGTGTCGGTGGAGGCGGTGCACAGCGACCTGCTCACCGCCGTGCCCGGCGTGTTCGACCTGATCGTGGCGAACCCGCCCTACCTCGTGGACCCGGCGGCCCGCGCCTATCGCCACGGTGGCGGCCCCCTGGGGGCTGGCTTGTCGCTCGCCATCCTGGACGCCGCGATCACCCGGCTGGCCGCTGGCGGCACCCTGCTGCTCTACACCGGGGCCGCGATCGTGAACGGGCAGGACCCATTGCGCCTGGCCACCGCCGACCGACTTACCGGGACTGGTTTGAGTTGGGACTACCGCGAGATGGATCCGGACGTGTTCGGCGAGGAACTGGCTGGCGGCGCCTATGCGCTGACGGACCGTATCGCGGCCGTCGTCCTGACCGTGCGTAACACGATATAAGAAACAGGGAATTCGCCGATGCCTGACGGAAGCTTTGCCGCCCTGACCGAGAACGACCGCTGGCACCGCCGGCTGGCCACGTTCAACGCCGCCCGCTTCACGCCGGGCCTGCCGCATGACGGCTGGGAGGCGGAGATCGAGACGCATGCCGCCCTGCTGTTGGAGGAAGGCACCTGGCTGGAGGAGAAGCGTAAAGCGGTCAGCGCCCGTGCCGCCCAGGCCCCGCGCGATCCGGACGGCTTCGTCGCCTGGTTCCAGCAACTCGAGCATAGCGGGCCCGGCCAGAACGACACGCTGTTTCCCTGGCTCGCCGAGGAGGCGACGCTGGAGGAGATGAGCTGGTTCCTGATGCAGGAGGTGGCGGGCGAGGCCGGGTTCGAGGACCTGACGGCGGTGACGCAGATGCGCCTGCCGGTGCGGGCGAAACTGGAGCTGGCGCGCAACTACTGGGACGAGATGGGCCGCGGCAACGCCAAGGGCATGCATGGCCCCATGCTGGAACACCTGGCCCGGCGCCTCGGCCTGCAACCTTCGATGGAAACCACGATCTGGGAGGCGCTGGCGCTGGCCAACACAATGGCCGGCCTGGCGGCTAACCGGCGGTATGCCTACCACTCCGTCGGTGCGCTCGGCGTGATCGAGCAGACGGCACCGGGTCGCGCCAAGCTGGTCGGCCTGGGCCTGAAGCGGCTGGGCATCAGCAGCAAGGATCGCCACTATTTCGACCTGCACGCGATCCTGGACGTGAAGCACAGCGCCGCCTGGAACGCGGAAGCCGCCTGGCCGCTGGTCGCGGAAGACCCGAACCGGGCGCAAGCGCTCGCCGAAGGCGCCCTCATGCGCCTGGAGTGTGGCGCCGACTGCTTCCAGCGGTATCGAGAGACGATGGGGGTGGGCTAGACGCTCTCGATCGCTTCTCCCTCTTCTGGTCGGGGTGTGGGAGCTTGGAATCTCGCACCGACTAGACGGGTGCGTGGTCGGCCCTCTCCCCGCCCCTCTCCCGTGAAGGACGGGAGAGGGAGAAAGATTGTGCTGGTTAGGCCGCCTTCCGCTCTGTTGTCGGGTAGTCCGTGTAGCCCTCCGCCCCGCCGCCATACCAATGGGACTTGTCGTCCGACGGCGCCAGCGGGATGCCCGTGCGGAGCCGCTCCACCAGGTCCGGATTGGTGATGAATGGCCGGCCGAAGGCGATCAGGTCCGCGCGCAATGCGTCCCGGGCCTCCTCGGCCAGGGTCAAGTCATAGCCGTTATTGGCCATGTACAACCCGCGGAACGCCTTCTGCAGCGCCACATAGTCGAACGCGGAGGACTGCCGCGAGCCCTGTGTGGCGCCCTCGATCACGTGCATGTAGCACAGGCCCAGCCGGTCGATCCCGGCCACGACCTGGCCATAGACCTCCTGCGCATCGTCGAACCCTGCCATGTCGTTCGCCGGGCTGACGGGGGAGAGCCGGATGCCAACCCGGCTGCCACCCCAGACGCCAACGACCGCTTGCGCAACCTCCAGCGTCAGCCGCACGCGGTTATTGACGCTGCCGCCATAGGCGTCGGTCCGCTGATTGGTGTGCGTGCGGAGGAATTGCTCGAGCAGGTAGCCATTCGCGGCATGGATCTCAACGCCATCGAACCCGGCGCGCTTGGCGCACTCGGCTGAGCGGCGGTAGTCCTCGATCACGCCGGCGATCTCCGCCGTTTCGAGCGCACGCGGCATGACGAACGGCTGGAACCCCGTCTCGGTGAAGGCCTGTCCTTTTGGCAGCACCGCCGAGGCGGACACCGGCAGTCCGCCGCCTGACTGCAGCGACGGATGGCTGATGCGGCCGACATGCCACATCTGGGCGAAGATGTGGCCCCCTTTCGCGTGCACGGCGTCCGTTACCAGCCGCCAGCCGGCGACCTGGTCCTCGGTATACAGGCCCGGTGTGAACGCGTAGCCCTTGCCCTGCTGGGAGACCTGCGTCGCCTCGGACACGATCAGCCCGGCGCTCGCCCGTTGCGCGTAATATTCGGCGTTCATGGCGCCTGGCACGTCGCCCTTGCCGGCGCGGCTGCGGGTGAGCGGGGCCATCACGATGCGGTTGGCGAGCGGCAGGTCGCCACCCAGCATCACGGGCTGGAACAGGTCGGTCTGGGTCATCGGGAGCCTCAATCGTTGGTCGGGTAAGACGCCAGCAGCCGCAGTTGCAAGCGCCACTTCCGGTACATGGTGCGCAGGCCACTCGTTTTGTGCCCCGCAGCACGATTGGCCCGGCCGATTTCCCATGCCGCCCGGTAATGAGTGAACTGGGCGGCATACGCCTCCCGCAGCGTGCAGCGCGCATCCCAGATATGGGTCGCCTCCGACCCGGCGCCGTTTACCTCGATGATGGTGAACCCCTGGCCCAGCCGCAGCGCCGCTTCCGAGCCATAGCGCGCATCGATCCGGCCGAAATGGAAGCCTGGGATGTCGCGCGCGATCGCGTCTACCTGCCGAGCCAAAGCCGGGGTGATGGCATCGGCGCCGTTGACGAACACCGACCCTTTGCAGTGGTTACCGGTGAACACCAGCGGCACGACCTCGCCCGCCGCCGGCACGTCCGCGCGCCGGCTGCCCAGCCGTGGCAGATACAATTGCGGCACCTTGCTCGCCCGCGGATCGGCCAGCACCAGCGCCTCCAACGTCGAGCGGCCGTCGCCGGTGACGTAGGGAGCGAATTTCAGCGTGAGCGATGTGACCCTGCCTTCCGTCTCGTGCGGGTAGCGGATGTAGAACAGCCCCGCCTCACCTGGCTCCGGGACATATTTTTGGATGAGCAGCACGACGCCCCGCGGATATTCGGGCACGGCGGCAGCCAGCGCCGCAGCGTCGTGGATCAGCTTCACGCCGGTCCCGTTGCAGCCGATATCCGGTTTCAACACCACCGGCCAGCCGAACCCGCTGGCCTCGGCGAGCGGCACCGGGTCGTCCACGCCAGCCCGGAAGCTAAACCACGGGGCGATCCATTCGCGTGCCGCCGGGCCGGCCATGGTCAGGATCTCGGACTTGCTCTCGCCGCACAGGCCGCCCGTGTCGATCAGCGGGTTGGCCGCCGTCGGCAAGCTCATGTCGCCATAGCGCAGGCCGAGATAGATCCATTGCGCCACGACGGGGGCGTAGAACAGCCATCCGGGCCAGAACTCGAAGGGCGAGATCAACCGGTCCGTGGTGCGGCCGGTACGGCGGGCGGGGAGCGCGGTTTCGGTCATGGCTGCGCCGCCTGTTGCCAGCGCGCCGCGATGCGGCCCGCCAGCACGACGGTGAGCGCGAACCCCGCCATGCCTGCCCAGCGCCAGACGCCCAGGTGCTCGGCCAGATAGCGCCCGAGATGCAGGGAGACGCCGAACAGCAGCGTCGTCCAGATCAGCGTGGCGCCGATGGCGGCGAGCGCGAAATGGCTCAGGCTGGTGCGAAAGTAACCACATGCGGTGTAGGTTGGCAGGCGCGCGCCAGGCAGGAAGCGGCTCACGAACACCACTTTGACCACGTGTTTCTGCAACCACTCGCGGCCGCGGCCAAATCGTTCGGGCGGCGCCCAGCGGCGGGCCCAGGGCGTGATCACCGCCAGCCGGCCCAGGCCATACAGCCCGATATCGCCGAGCACGATGCCGAGATAGAGCGACACGATCGCCACGGCGAGCGTGACCTGGCCGACCTGCACATCCATGGCCGCCAGGATCGTGGCCGCATCCTCAAGGACGAACGTGCCGAGCAGGATAAGCACGCCTTGGATCATCGGGTTGTGCCCGTCTAGGCTCAACCACTCGGGCAGGGGATGCACGTCCAGCACTCCTTCGGCGCGCCTGCCGGGTTTGTGACCATTGCCAACGTCGGGAAGCGGCGGTCGGTTCGCGCTCGCTTGCCAGCGCCGATGGTTCGTGGCGGTATCACCCCAAATGACGTGCCGCGGCAACAAGCGCGGGTAATACGGGGGAAATCGCGATGGAGTTCGAGTTCTCGGAGAGGGTGCAGGAGCTGCGCTCGCGCGTCCAGGCGTTCATGGACGAGCACGTGTATCCAAATGAAACAACGTATAATGAGCAGCTTGCCGGGGCCGCGGACCGCTGGCAGCCGGTGCCGATCGTCCAGGCGCTGAAGCAGAAGGCCAAGGTTGAGGGGCTGTGGAATCTGTTCCTGGCCCACAGCAAGCGTGGCGCCGGGTTGACCAACCTGGAATACGCCCCGCTGAGCGAGATCATGGGCCGGGTGAACTGGGCGAGCGAGGTGTTCAACTGCTCCGCCCCCGATACCGGCAACATGGAGACGCTGGAGCTGTATGGCACGGACGAGCAGAAGCGCCGCTGGCTGAGCCCGTTGCTTGACGGCGACATCCGCTCGGCCTTCTGCATGACGGAGCCGGCCGTCGCCTCCTCGGACGCGACCAACATCGAGACACGGATCGAGAAGCGGGGCGACGAATACGTCATCAACGGCCGCAAATGGTGGTCCTCCGGCGCCGGGGATCCGCGTTGCGCCGTGTTCATCGTGATGGGCAAGTCCGACCCGGCCAACATGGACAAGCACCGTCAGCAATCCATGATCCTGGTCCCGCGCGAGACGCCGGGTGTCACCATCCACCGCATGCTGCCGGTATTCGGCTTCGACGACGCGCCGCACGGCCACGCCGAGATCAGCTTCGAGAACGTCCGGGTGCCCGCCAGCGCCATTCTGCTTGGCGAGGGCCGCGGCTTTGAGATCGCGCAAGGGCGCCTCGGGCCAGGCCGCATCCACCACTGCATGCGCACCATCGGCTTGGCGGAGCGCGCGCTGGAGATGATGTGCAAGCGTTCGCTGGACCGCCATCCGTTTGGCAAGCCACTGGCCGAGCAGGGCGTCACGATGGAGCGCATCGCCAACAGCCGCATCATGATCGACCAGTGCCGCCTGCTGGTGTTCCACGCCGCCTGGAAGATGGACACCGTCGGCAACAAGGCCGCCCGGCGGGAGATCGCGGAAATCAAGGTCAGCATCCCCAACATGGCGTGCCAGGTGCTGGACTGGGCGGTGCAGATGCACGGCGCCGGCGGCGTTTCCAACGATTTCGGCCTGGCCAAGATGTACGCCGGCGCCCGCACGATGCGCATCGTGGACGGCCCGGACGAGGTGCACCGCTACCAATTGGGGCGCCTCGAACTGGCGAAGTACAAGCCGGTGCGCCCGAACCTGGCAGCCGAGTGATGGCGAGCGGCCTGTTCGACCTGACCGGCAAGGTCGCTTTGATCACCGGCAGCTCCAAGGGCATCGGCCGCGCCATCGCCGAGCGCATGGCCGAGCATGGCGCCAAGGTCGTCGTCTCCTCCCGCAAGAAGGAGCCGTGCGAGGCGGTAGCCGATGGTATCCGCGCCCGCGGCGGCGAGGCGATCGTGCTGCCCGCCAACATCGCCCACAAGGAGCAGCTGCAGAGCCTGGTGAGCGACACCATCGCTCACTGGGGCGGAATCGACATCCTGGTGTGCAACGCCGCGGTGAACCCGTATTTCGGCCCGTCGCTGAACTGCCCGGACGAGGCGTTCGACCGCATCATGGGGTCCAACGTCCGCTCCACCTTCTGGCTGTGCAACATGGTGCTGCCGCAGATGGCCGGGCGCGGCGGCGGGGCCATCATCGTCATCAGCTCCATCGCCGGCCTCCGCGGCACGCCCACGATCGGCGCCTACGGCATCAGCAAGGCGGCCGACACCGCGATCGTGCGCAACCTGGCCGTGGAGTGGGGGGCGAAGAACATCCGCGCCAACTGCATTGCCCCCGGCCTGGTGAAGACCGATTTCGCCCGCGCCCTGTGGGAGGACCCGGCGGTGCTGGCCAAGCGCGTGAAGGACAGCCCCCTGCCCCGCATCGGCGAGCCCGACGAGATCGCCGGCGCCGCCATCTTCCTCGCCAGCCCCGCCGGCAGCTTCACCACCGGCCAAACCTTCGTCATCGACGGCGGCGTCACCATCGGCGGCGCCGCGCTGGAGTAGATGAACTCTCCCCCTCCCCTTGAGGAAGGGGGCCGGGGGCGGGATCACGCGCGCACATGCCAACCAAGAAGCAATAATGATTGAACCATCGACCGCCGAAGCCGGCGCCCCGCGCCTAATTTCCCCGCTTGAGAACCACCGCTTCGACGAGGTCCGCCTCACGGCCTACCTCGCCCGCGAACTTCCCGGTTTCGCCGGCCCCCTCACGGTGCGCCAGTTCCAGGGCGGCCAGTCCAATCCCACCTTCCACCTCCACACGCCCGGCGCCGAATACGTGCTGCGCAAGAAGCCGCCCGGCGCCCTGCTGCCTTCCGCCCACGCCGTCGACCGGGAATACCGCGTCCAGGCCGCCCTCGCCGGCAGCGCCGTGCCGGTCGCCCCGATGCGCCTGCTCTGCGCGGAGGACGGCGTGATCGGCACCATGTTCTACGTGATGGACTACCTGCCCGGCCGCGTCTTCACCGACCGCACCCTGGCCGGCATCGCCCCAGCCGACCGCACCGCGATGTACGACGAGATGAATCGCGTCCTTGCCGCCCTGCACGCCGTCGATTGGCAAGCCGCCGGGCTAACCGGCTTCGGCCGCCCGCAAGCCTACGTCGCCCGCCAGATCGACCGCTGGACCAAGCAGTACCTCGCCGCCAACACCGGCAATCTGCCGCACATGGACCGCCTGATCGCCTGGCTCCCCGCCAACGCCCCGGCCGCCGACGAGACCACCATCGCCCACGGCGACTTCCGGCTCGGCAACGTGATCTTCCACCCCACCGAACCCCGTGTCCTGGCGGTGCTGGACTGGGAACTCTCCACCCTCGGCCACCCCCTGGCCGACCTGGCCTACAACTGTATCCCCTGGCGCCTCCCGGTGGCGATGGAGGGCCTGGTCGGCGCTGACGCACCCGGCATCCCCACCGAAGCCGCCTACATCGCCGCCTATTGCCAACGCACTGGCCGCTTGGGCGTGCCAGAACTGGATTTCTTCGTCATCTTCTCGCTCTTTCGCTGGGCCGCCATCGCCGCCGGCGTCTATCGCCGTGCCCTCGACGGCAACGCCGCCGACGCCCGCGCCCTGACAATCGGCAACAAGTTCAGGGTCTTGGCTGAAGCAGCCTGGGCCCTAGCCGAGGCACAATCGTAGGGTGCAATGCGCTTTGGCATTGCACCAACCCCGCCCCATAAAGACAAACCAGCCTATCCCCGCCGCGTCATGAACGCCAAGCGCTCGAACAGATGCACATCCTGCTCGTTCTTCAGCAGCGCCCCGTGCAGCGGCGGGATCACCACGTGCTTCTCGCTGGAGCGCAGCGCCTCCACCGGCATGTCCTCGATCATCAGCAGCTTCAGCCAGTCCAGCAGCTCGCTCGTCGCCGGCTTCTTCTTCAGGCCGGGCACGTCGCGGACCTGGAAGAAGACGTTCAGCGCCTCCCGCGCCAAATCCTGGCGGATGCCCGGATAATGCGCCTCCACGATCCGGTCCATCGTCTCGCGGTCGGGGAAGCGGATGTAGTGGAAGAAGCAGCGGCGCAGGAAGGCGTCCGGCAGTTCCTTTTCGTTATTCGATGTGATGATC
>CAXSEK010000069.1:0-9751 GCA_964235625.1 uncultured Acetobacteraceae bacterium | reverse complement strand
ATGGCACGTCATCCCGGACGCCAGCACCGTCGCCGCCGCACTCGGCCGCGGTGAGGTGGATTGGTGGCTGACCCCGGATGCGGACCTCCTGCCGGTGCTGCGCCAGGATGCCGGGCTGGTGGTACGCCAGAACGGCCCCACCGGGCTGATCGGCACCATGCGGCTGAACCACCTGCAGCCGCCCTTCGACAACCCGGCCCTGCGCCGGGCCGTGCTAGGCGCCGTCGTCCAGGCCGACTTCATGCAGGCGGCGGCCGGCGACCCGGCCAACTGGCGGGACGGCGTGGGCGTGTTCTGCCCCGGCACCCCGCTCGCCAGCGATGCCAGCGTGGCGGCGATGTCGGGCGACCTGGCGCACGCCCGCGCCGCCGTGGCCGCCAGCGGTTATGCCGGCGAGCGCGTCGTGGTGCTCGGCGCCAGCGACATCGCGTCGTCCCGGGCGACGTCCGACGTGGGCCAGGACCTGCTGAAACGCATGGGCCTGAACGTCGACTACCGGGTGAGCGACTGGGGCACCATCGTGCAGCGCCGGGCCAAGATGGACCCGGTGGAGGCCGGCGGCTGGAGCGTCTACCACACCTACTGGAGCGGACTGGACCAGTTCACCCCCGCCACCCACGCCTTCCTCCGCGGCAACGGCCGCAACGCCGGGCCCGGCTGGCCCACCAGCCTCATGCTGGAGGCCTTGCGCGCCGACTGGTTCGCGGCCCCGGACCTGGCGGTGCAGAAGGCGGTCGCGGCGAAGATGCAGGTGCAGGCGTTCCAGGACGTGCCATACATCCCGCTAGGCCAGACCCTCACCTCGACGGCATTCCGCAAAGGGGTGCAGGGTGTTCTCCGAGGGTTGCCGGTGTTTTGGAACATCTCGGTGTAGGTCGCAGCCGAGACTTCTCCCTCTTCCGTCCTTCGAGTGTGTGAAGGAGTCCCGTGCCAGTTGCGCGGATAAGGAAGCCGAGTGCCCGGCAACGCGCCGGGCACCCGGACGCCGCTACTTGGCCGCTGCCAGGAAGCTCGGCGTCGGCAACAGGCCGATCGTCGCCTGCTTGACCTCGGTCGGATTGGTACTCGCCAGCCCGGTCGCCGCCGCCACGGTGCGCGTTGCCTGGGCCGAGTATTCCCCCTGCACCGACGTGCCGACGTGCGTCGTCGCCGTGAAGCCGTCCACCATCGTGTTCGGCGCCACTGCCTTCGTCACCGTCCAGGTCAGGTTCGGGGTGTTCGGCACATCCAGCGGCAGTACCAGCGGATAGCCGTTGGCGGTCGGCGTGCGGCCGAACTCCTCGGACGTCACCTTCCAGCCGGCCGGCGCCTTCGGCGAGCCGTCCACCAGGCCGTAGAAATTGTACACCGTGACGAAGTCCGGCGCGGCGTTCGCCCCACCCGGCGAGAGCGTCTCCGCCTCGTCCGTCTTGACCGCGAAGTGGTAGGTCACCGAGCCGTCGCTGGCCTTGTCGGCCTGCGTGACCATCACCTGCACGGCCCCGGCTTGCGTCACGGATGCCAGCAGGCCGGCAGCCAGCAGCGCAGCCATGGAAAGACTTTTCATGCGTATCCCCTTCGTGCGTTCGCACGCCCGGGGTAAGCGCTCTTTCGACCTAAAGGGGCAATTCGCAATCTACACGGCCGAAATGCCTCAGGGTCCCGCCGCCATACCGCTTCACAAGATGGGTCATGATAGGTATCGCGCCGTCAGATGCGCCTCGAAATCCGCCGGGTCGAGCGGCTTGCCCGTCGCCTGGCGCAGCAATCCATTAAACCCCAGCCGGCTGCCCTGGCTGTGCACGTGCGTCCGCAACCAGCCGACCAGCAGCGTGTGCTCACCCCGCGCCAACGCCACGTCCAGCTCCGGCACGGCCCGGCGCGCGGCGGCCATCAGCTGGGCGGCGGCCATGGCGCCCAGCGTGTAGCTCGGGAAGTAGCCGAACCCGCCATCGTACCAATGGATATCCTGCAAGCAGCCCTGCGCATCGTCCGGCGGCCTGATGCCGAGCAGCGCGTGCAACCCGTCGTTCCACGCGCCGGGCAGGTCCGCCACCGCCAGGTCTCCAGCCATCAGCGCCTGCTCAAGCCGGAAGCGCAGGATGATGTGCGCCGGATACGTCATCTCGTCGGCGTCCACCCGGATGCAGCCGCGCCGCACCTGGCGCCACAGCCGGGCCAGGTTGGCCCCCGCGAACGGCGCCGGGTCCCCGCCGAACACGGCATGCATCTCGGGGCCGAGCCAGGACAGATAGGCGTCCGAGCGGCAGGCCTGCATCTCCATGATCAGGGACTGGCTCTCATGCGCGCCCATCCCCGCCGCCTCGCCCACCGGCTGGCGGGCATGCGCGGTCGGCAGGCCGCGCTCATAGAGTGCGTGCCCCGTCTCATGCAGCACGCCCATGATGGCCTGCGCCGGGTCTGCCTCGTCGTAGCGCGTGGTGATGCGCACGTCCGTCGGAGTGCCGCCGCAGAACGGGTGGGCGGAGCGGTCCAGCCTGGCATGCTCGTACTCGAGCCCGGCGCGCGCGGACAGGCGGCGGCACAGCGCCTCCTGCATGTCGGCCGGGAACGCCCCCGGGAGCTTCTCCGGCGCAGGAGCCTGCGCCTGGCGCGCCTCAGCGCGTGGCAGGGCACCGCGGAGGAACGCCTCATACCGCTCGAACACCGGCCCGACATCGGCGGCACCGATCCCCGGCTGGTAGCCATCCATCAACGCGTCGTACGGCGACAGGCCGAGCGCCGGTGCCATGGCAGCCGCCGCCTCGCGCACCAGCCTCACCACCTCCGCCAGATGGGGCCGCACCAGCGCGAAATCGGCGCTCCGGCGTGCCTCGCGCCACACCGTCTCGCAGGCCGAGTTGGCCCGCGCCGTCGCCTCCACCAGCGCGGCGGGCACCGCCGTCGCGCGCGTGTAGCCATGGCGCATCAGGCGCAGATTCGCCTCCCGCCACTCGTCGGCCGGCGCCTCCGCCTCGTCCAGGTCGTCGGCCACCGCCGGCGCCGCCAGTTGCGCATGGGACAGCCCGGCGAGCACCGCCAGTTGGTCCCCCCGCGCCGCCGCCCCGCCCGGCGGCATCATCGCCGCCGCGTCCCAGCCGAGCATCCCGGCAGCCTCGTTCAGCGTGGCGATCCGGGTGAAGCGGTCCTGCAGGCGGGCATAGGCGATGTCGGCGGCGGCGTTCATTCGCGGAGGACCTTGCGTGCCGCGAAACCGAACACCAGGACAAGCGAGACGGCCAGCCCAAACCAGGTAAAGGCGTAGTTCAGGTGGTCGTTTGGCGGCCGGGGCAGCGTCGTCGCCGTTTCCGGCACGCCCTCGCCACTACCCAGTTGCACAAGCGTGAACGGCGCCACATGCCCTAGCCCAAGCGCGGCACCTATTTTCGCGGCATCCAGCGTATAGAAATGCCGGGCGGCAAGATCGTCATCCGGGGTGAACATACCCGGCTTGTCGGGCAACCGGATGTAGCCGGCAACCGGGCCCGGCGTCGCCGGAACCCCCTCCTGACCCTCCGGAACCCACCCGCGATCCACAAGGATAGTATCCTGGCCCGGCCGCTCCAACGGCTCGATCAGCTGCGCGCCCTGCGTATCGCCGCGCACGTCCACGCTGTAGAGCGCATGGACATCGGTCCGCAGCGTCCCCGCCACGCTGACCTTGGTGAAAGGCAATGGCGACGCCCCGAGCGGCGCGGGCGGTGCCGCCTCCGCATGGTCGATCTGCGCCAGGATGCCGAGCTTCCAAACCCGGCGCTCCAACTGCCAAACGCCAAGCGCGATCAGCACCGCCAACATCGCCACCGTCGTGACGGCCGGCACAATGAGCGAGCGCAGGCGGGACAGCGTCAAGTTGTCGAACGTCATGGTCATGACAATCTAGGTGGCACGCGCTCCCGCCATTGCCAGTGCGCTGGTGCGCGCCCTCACTCCGCCCCCATTTCCCCCGGGCGGTTGCGATACTGCTGTGCCACCAGGAACGCCTTCACCGGGCGCATCATCAGGATCGCCCCGGGGATCGCCAGCACCGGCCAGAACACCACGTGGAACCACAGCGGCGGGTTGAACCGGAACTCCACCCAGAAAGCGAGAGCGACCAGGATGGTGCTCTCGATCAGGATGATGAACGCCGCAGCACCATCCCCGGTATCCGCCGCACCCATGTTCAGGTCGCACACCGGGCAACGATCCCGGATAGTCAGCATCCCATCGAACACGGGGCCCTGGCCGCACCGAGGGCACCGTCCCAGCAGCGAGACGGTAAGGAGCGAGGGCACGAGGGTGGCCGGGTCGGAGATGCCGCCTCACTCCGCCGCAATAACGCCGGCGCCCCACCAGTACACGGCCACGAACAGGAACAGCCACACCACGTCGACGAAATGCCAATACCAGGCGGCCGCCTCGAACCCGAAATGCCGCTGCGGGCTGAACTGCCCTGCCTTCGACCGGAACCAGCACACCGTCAGGAAGACCGTGCCCACGATGACGTGGAAGCCGTGAAAGCCGGTGGCCAGGAAGAACACGGCCGGATACACGCCGCCGCCATCGAACTTGAAGGGTGCGCTCGAGTATTCCAAGATCTGGAACCCGGTGAACGACAGGCCAAGCAGCACCGTGATGCCGAGCGCCATCACCAATCCGCGCCGATCATTCTCCAGCAGCGAGTGATGCGCCCACGTCACCGTGCAGCCGGACAGCAACAGGATCATCGTGTTTAGCAACGGTAGATGGAACGGGTCGAACGTCAGGGTCCCCGCGGGCGGCCACATGGCTGGGCCGACCGCGTCCAGCACGTGCTCGGGGAACAGCGCGAAATGGAAGAACGCCCAGAAGAAGCCCACGAAGAACATCACCTCGGAGGCGATAAACAGCGTCATGCCATAGCGCAGACCCAGCCGGACCACGGGGCTGTGCAAGCCCGGCGTGCGGCTTTCCTTCAGCACGTCCAGCCACCACAGCGCCATCGTCGCGATCACCACCAGCAACCCGGCGCTCAGCCAGAGATACGTGCCGAAATGCGCCGCGTGGATGATGCCCACCACCGTCAGCCCGGCACCGATCGACCCGGTGAGCGGCCACGGGCTCGGGTTCACCAGATGGTAGGGCTGCTTCATCCCGGACGTGGTGACGGGGAGGGTCGGGGCGTGGCTGTCCATGCGGGAACCTATTGGGTGCTGCGGCGCGGAGGCGTCATAAGGCTACCGGCGTAATAGAGAATACTGGCCAGCACGTCACCCCCCGGCAGACCCGCTTTCGAGCACCCGGGGCGTCCCTTGAACCCCGGTATGTGGCCCGGCCTTGGCCAGCGCACCGACCCGGGCCGCTTCCGCCAGCGATGGGAAGAACGTGTAGGACAAGGTGATTGTGTGGATGTCCCGTGTCTCCGGGTCCTGCAGGATGGCCGGGTCAACCCAGAACGTCACGGGGAACTGCACCCGCTCGCCCGGCGCCAAGGTCTGCGAGGTGAAGCAGAAGCACTCCGTCTTATGAAAGTATCGCCCGACTACATCCGGCGTCACATTATACAGCGCGTGCCCGGTGATCGTGTGGTCGGACAGGTTCTTGCCGTCATAGAAGGCCAGCTGGTCCTCACCGATCTTCATCGTCACGGCCCGCTGCTCCGGCCCGAACGCCCAGGGCAGACCCGGATCAGTGCTGGCGTTCATCGCCACCGTGATCGGGCGGGTGCTGACGCTGGATGACTGCTCCGGCCCGATCTGCGGCGTGCCATCATACCCCGTAACGGAGCAGAACAGCCGGTAAAGCGGCACGGAAGCGAAGGACACTCCCACCATCGCCACCACGGCAGCCGCTGCGACCGAGCCCACCGCGGCGTTCCGGTTCATCGATGCCCACCCAGCTTCACGATGGCCAGCGCGTAGAAGATCATCACGACCGCGACCAGCGCCACCAGCACCGCGATGTTGCGTCCGCGCTGCCGCCGCCGCAGCTCGACGACCTCGGCGGGTGTAAGTGGCGGCGGGAAGCGGTCAGACAACGAAATGGTCGATGGCGACCGCAGCGAAAAGGATCGCGAGATAGGCCAGCGAGTAACGGAACGTCGCCCGTGCCGGTGCATCGTTCGTCAGGCTCACGCCATCCGCATCCTGCCTGTCGCGCCACACCAGCACGGCGCTCAACACGAAGCCGAGCCCGAGTGCGATCGCCGTCATCCCGTACACGGCCCCGGCATAGCCGAGCACCCAAGGCAACACCGAGAACGGCGCCAAAACCAGCGTGTAGAGCAGGATCTGCAGGCGGGTATGGCGGGCGCCTGCCACCACCGGCAGCATCGGCACGCCGGCCCGGCCGTAATCCTTACAGGCATAGAGGGCCAAAGCCCAGAAATGTGGCGGCGTCCACAGGAATACGATGCCGAACAGCAGCCACGGCATCACCGTCACATCCCCAGAGACCGCGGCCCAGCCGATGATCGGCGGGAACGCACCGGCCGCCCCGCCAATGACGATGTTCTGTGCCGTCCGCCGCTTCAGCCACATTGTGTAGATGAACACGTAGAACGCGATGGAGACGGCAAGCCAAGCGCCCGCGACGATATTGGTCGCCAGCGCCATCACCATGACCGAAGCGACCGAGAGCACGACACCGAAGGTCAGTGCCTCGTCCGGGCCGATCCGGCCCATCGGCAGTGCGCGGGTCGCAGTGCGGCGCATCATCGCATCGATGTCGCGGTCGAACCACATGTTGATGGCGCCCGCAGCACCCGCCGCAACGGCGATGCACAGTACGGCGACCACGGCGACCACGGGATTGATGGTCCCCGGTGCCACCATCATGCCGACGATCCCCGTCAGCACCACCAGCGTCACGACACGCGGCTTCAGCAGGCTCAACCAATCCCGCCAGGTGGCTCCGACAGCGGCCGGGTAGGACGTTGCCGGGTTGACCACGGCGTTCATCGAACGCGCGGCAGCTCTTCGAATGTATGGAACGGCGGCGGGGAGCTGACCGTCCACTCGAGCGTGGTTGCACCCTCGCCCCACTGGTTCGCCGGCACCGGCACCTTCGAGGTGAACGTGCGGAATACGACGTAGAAGAACACCAGCACGGACAAGCCGCCGATATAGGACCCCATGGATGCAACGTGGTTCCAGCCGGCAAAGGCGTCCGGGTAATCCGGATAGCGGCGCGGCATGCCGGCCAGGCCTAGAAAGTGCATTGGGAAGAACGTCAGGTTCACACCGACGAACGTGACCCAAAAATGCACCTTGCCCCAGAACTCCGGATACTGGTGGCCGCTCATCTTGCCGATCCAGTAGTAGAACCCGGCGAAGATCGAGAACACGGCGCCCAGTGACAGCACGTAATGGAAATGCGCCACCACGTAGTAGCTGTTGTGCAGGATCTGGTCGATGCCGGCATTGGATAACACCACGCCGGTCACGCCGCCGACGGTGAACAGGAAGATAAACCCGACTGCCCACAGCATGGGCGTGTTCATCTCGATCGCACCGCCCCACATCGTGGCGATCCACGAGAAGATCTTGATGCCCGTCGGCACCGCGATGATCATCGTTGCCGCCATGAAGTAGGCCCGCGTATCGACACTGATGCCCGAGACGAACATGTGGTGCGCCCACACCACGAAGCCCACGACACCGATCGCCACCATAGCGTAGGCCATGCCCAGGTAGCCGAAGATCGGCTTGCGGCTAAAGGTCGAGATGATGTGGCTGATCATGCCGAAGCCCGGCAGGATCATGATGTAGACCTCGGGATGGCCGAAGAACCAAAACAAATGCTGGAACAGCACCGGGTCACCACCGCCTTTCGGGTCGAAGAACGACGTGCCAAAGTTGCGGTCGGTGATCAGCATGGTGATCGCACCCGCCAGCACAGGGATCGCCAGGAGCAACAGGAATGCCGTGACCAGCATCGACCACACGAACAGCGGCATCTTGTGCAGCGTCATGCCCGGCGTGCGCATGTTGAAGATCGTCGTGATGAAGTTGATCGCACCCAATAGGGAGGAGATGCCCGCGAGGTGCAGCGCGAACAGCGTGTAGTCCATCGAGATGTCCTGCTGCGCCGACAGCGGCGTATACAGCGTCCAACCAGACCCGGCACCCTGGCCGCTCAGCAAGCCCATCATCACCAGGGCGAAGGCGGGAACCAGCAGCCAGAACGAAATGTTGTTCAGCCGCGGAAACGCCATGTCCGGCGCGCCGATCATCAACGGCACGAACCAGTTGCCGAACCCGCCGATCATCGCCGGCATGACGGTGAAGAAGATCATGATCAGGCCATGCGCCGTCACCAGCGAGTTCCAGGCCTGCCCGGTCTCGACCAGGTGGTTGCCCGGCGACTGCAGCTGCGCCCGCATGATCAGGGACAGCACGCCGCCGACGGATCCCGCGATCACCGCAAAGATCAGGTAGAGGGTACCGATGTCCTTGTGGTTGGTAGAGAACAGCCAACGGTGGACGAAATCGGGCGAGTGACCGTGGTCATGCCCGTCTGCGTGGTCTGGAAGGGTGTGGCTGCTGGCCGACATCGTCTGAACTCTCCTGCGTCGCCCTAACGGGCGCCCCTGCTCAACATAGCGTCACATAGGCCCAGGTTACTGGCCGGCAACACTCGCGTAATGCGCTTCGCCCGGCCCCGCATCGCTCGCGAATTTAATCTTGGCCTGGGTGAGCCAGGTCTTATAATCGCCGTCGCTCACCGCCTGCACATGGATCGGCATGGCGCTGTGATTGGTGCCGCAGATTTGGTTGCACTCGCCATAGTAGTCGCCGGGCTTGTCAACCTTCATCCACGTCTCGATCGTGCGGCCAGGAATCGCGTAGCGCTGCACTCCCAGTGACGGGATGAAGAAGCTGTGGATCACGTCCGCTCCCGTGGTCAGGATGCGGATGGTCTTGCCCGCGGGCACCACCAGGGGATTGTCCACCGACAGGCGGCGGGTCTGGCCCGGCTTGATGTCCTCATCGGCAACCATGTTGCTGTTGAAGTCGATGTTCTCACTGTCCGGGTAGGTGTATTCCCAATACCACTGATGCCCGGTGACTTTGATCGTCATGTCGGCATCCCGTGCCCGATCCTCGAAATAGACCAGGCGGAAGGACGGGATGGCGATCACCACCAGGATCAGCACCGGCACCACCGTCCAAGCTACTTCCAGGATCGTGTTATGGCTGATCCGGCTCGGCACGGGGTGCCGCTTGGCGCTGAATCTCCACAGCACGTAGAGCAACAGCCCTGCAACGAACACGACGACGGCGATCATCAGGCCGTTCACCAATCCATGCAGGTCCTGGATGCCACTCTCGACGGGGCTGTGCGCCGTCTGCATGCCGAATTGCCAGGCCCGTGGTGTCTGCGCGGCGGCGGACCTCGCGGTCGCGGCACCGGCCGCGAGGGCCAGGCCCGGGAGCACCACAAAGCGCCGCATGTGCATCATTGGCTGAACATCCCCAAACGCGCCGATCGCCAGCCGAACTATCCGACACCTCGCCGCAGATCAAGGTCAGGCGGGCAATGACACCTAGTTGGGCAGGCGCACGAGGGTGAAAAGCCCGAGCGGCGGCACTGCCTGGCTGATTGCTCGGGCCAAATCCTCGGGCGGCAGCAACGCCTCCGTTTTGAAATCCGGATGCCAGCCGAGTGCGCGCCCAGCCGGCGCCATCGCCCGCTCCACTGCCAGCCGCACGCCGCCCGTCGCCGCGAAATGGTTCACGAACAGCAGCGAGCCGCCCGGCTTCACCACCCGGCGCATCTCGGCCAGCAGCCGCCTCGGATTGGGCACGAC
>CAXSEK010000068.1:0-9847 GCA_964235625.1 uncultured Acetobacteraceae bacterium | reverse complement strand
GCCGCCTTTGCCTTTGGCGTGCCGGGTACTTTAGCCATAAGACGTCTCCAAGCTCGATCCGAAGCGGATCGCCATCCCATAACGAATTTCGTTGGTGACGGATATAGACCTTGTCTGTCCCGGCAGGCGGGCGATGAAACCCACCCGTGCCTCGACACAGTTTGCCGGATCTGCCTGCGGCATGCTCCGAGGGCGATGCGCGCCGCAGGCGTCGGGATCAGGCGGCCGCGCGGCGCGGCAGTTTCCAGTCTGGCCGGATGAAGTGGCAGGTGTAACCGTTCGGGATACGCTCGAGATAGTCCTGGTGCTCGGGCTCGGCCTCCCAGAACGGCCCGGCCGGAGCGACCTCGGTCACGACCTTGCCCGGCCAGATGCCGGACCCGTCCACATCGGCGATCGTATCCCCGATGACGGCCTTCTGCCGCTCGTCGCCGTAGAAGATCGCCGAGCGGTAGCTGGGGCCGCGGTCGTTGCCCTGCCGGTTGGCCGTGGTGGGATCGTGGATCTGGAAGAAGAACTCCAGCAGGTCACGAAAGGTGATCTTCGCAGGGTCGAAGACGATCTCGATCGCTTCCGCGTGATTACCGTGCTTGCGGTAGGTCGCGTTCGGCACCTCGCCTCCCGAATAGCCGACGCGGGTCGACACCACACCCGGCAGCTTGCGGATCAGGTCCTGCATTCCCCAGAAGCAGCCACCTGCCAGAACGGCACGTTCGTTCATCATATATCCTCCTTCGGTCGCGGTAGATAAGCGCCGTAATCTTGCGTATCCAAGACCTCGCGTCCGACGGCCTGGCCGCTGCTTCCCTTTCTCCCGACCTTCTCGGCACCGGGACAGGCAGTGACCCAGTGCGTGTTACCGGGTCACCTCCACCCGTGCCCCCGCCGTGCTGCCTGTCACGCCGAGTTGGTAGAGCATCTCCGCCGTCGCTGGCGGTTCGGTGAAGCTCCCGGCCGTCGTGGCGCGCATGCGGGTGCGCAGTGAGTAGGTGCCCGGCGCGAGGTCCAGCCAGACCGCCACCACCTCGTCATCTCCATAGGACGCGTAAGACGGTGCCAGCGTCGGGCTGGCGGAGGGTTGCGCGTCCGCAGTCGCCGTAGCCAGCGCCGGGTTGAGCGGCTCGAGCCCGGCGGCGAGTGGGAGGCGCAGGGCCACCTGGGGGCGGTCCTCCGGATTCACCAGTTCGTCCACTTCCTCCACCACGTCGCCGACCGCCAGGTGGATCGCGCCGTCCGCCTCCGGGTCTAGCTTGGTCATTGGCGGCTGCACCGCGCCTTGCGGTGGTGGCACCCGGAACAGCGTGCGGGTGAGCACGAAGCCGTGCTGGTCGGCGTGGGCCTGGAAACCGGGCTGGGTGGGCACGTAGTCGGTCGCGGCTAGCGCCACCGTGCCCGGCCCGGCTTGCACATGCACCGGGCCGGGCATGGCCGTGCCCGCCTGGAACAACGGGTGGGTGCGGTCCAGCGTGCCGGCGGGCTTGGCGTCCGGCAGGGTGATGGTGGCGGCGACCGGGTTGGCTGGGGCCTGCCACGCGGCGGCCAGCGCCTCCAGCGCGTTGGTGGTGGCGTCGCTGCTGCCCCAGCCCTGGCCGGTGCCCATCTGGATCAGCGCCGTCCGCACCAGGGCGCTACGCGGGTCGTCGGGTGCGGCGACGGACGCGGCGCGCGTGACCTCCGCCAGGCTGCGGGTTTCGGACGGCAGGATGAGCGCACTCGCCGGCTGATCCACCAAGCCGCCATAGACTGGCTTGCCGCCCCGCGCGAGCAGGTTGACCCGGCTCCACATCTCCTCCAGCAGGCCGGGCAGCAGCGTGCCGCCGTTCGGCAGCCGGGCCAGCACCGTGGTGATCTCGGCTAGCGCGCCGGTGCGCAGGGCCGGCGCGCGGTTGGCGAGCTCGGTTGCGTAGTCCTGCGGGATCTGCCCGCCATCGGCGAGGGCGAGCAGGGCCAGCACGCGCTCATACAGCTCGGACCCGTAGATCAAGTGGGGGTAGTCGCTGCGCAGCGCCGCCTGCAGAATCTTGGCCATCCGGTCGGCCATCGCCTTGTCCACCGACAGGCCGGCGCGGCCGGCGGCGACCAGCATGCGGTAGGCCTGCGCCGTCAGCCAAACCGAGCCCTGGGTGTGCGGGAAAAAGGCCACCAGCCCGTCATCGTCCATCGACAACTTCACACCGGTGATCGCCGCCGCCACGTCGCTGGCCACGCGGGTGCGAAGGCCGGCGGCGTCCAGCAGCGGGGTGAACGGCAGCAGCGCCAACTCGCCGCGCGCCAGGTTCAGCCGCTGGATCGCGCCATCCACCGGCGGGCGGGCCAGGAACCCGGCGGCGCCGACCAGCCGCACCACCGCCGGATCGGTCGCGAGAGTGACCTGGCGGTGGTAGCTCGCGGGGCGCGCCGGGTCGGCGAGGGCGGGGATGTCCAGCGCACCACCGGGGCCGGTGGCGAGCAAGTCCCGCAGATGCAGCACGGGCCGGTCCGGCTTGATCGGCAGGTCGATCTGCACGGCGTCGCTCGCGTAGTCCGAACTGCGTTGCAGCAGGTAGCGCACCCGCGCCGTGCTGGTGCCGGAAGGCGGCTCCGGCACGGTGACGTCGAAGTCGGTGCGGGCGGGGTGCTGGCCGTCCCAGGTCACGGCAACCTGCTTGACGCCGCCGACGGCCAGGTTCTCGACCGAGATTGCCGCCTGCCCGGCGCCGCCCGGCCCTTCCACCACGCGGCCGATCAGCCCGGCGCTGAAGCTGTCGCCGGGCCGCACGAAGCGGGGCAGGACCGGTTGCGCCACTACGGGTTGGCGCACGCGCATCTGCCCCGTGCCGAAACCGAACCGGTCCGGACCGCTGACCGCCTCGGCCCGCAGCATGAACACGGTCAGCGTGTCCGGCAGCTTCACGTGCACCCGCGCCGTGCCGTCCGCACCGAAGCGCACGCGCGGCACGTATAGCGGCACGGGGGTGAAGTTCTTGCGGACGGAGAGGTTCTCCATGCCAAAATCGCCGTTCTCGTCGCCGCCGGGTGTCTCCTGCAGCGGGATGACGCCGAACGCCATGTTGCGCGTGTCCCGCGCCGCCATCGTGCTCGGGCGGCTGACGATGAAGGATGGCAGCGGGTCGAGCGGCGCCTCCTTCGCGAGCGACAGCACGGCCTGGTCCACCATCCACACCGTCGCCTCGCCGGACACGGGCGCGCCGCGGGCGTCGGCCAGGTGCAGCACCAGGTCGAACTCCTGCGCCGGGCGCGCCTCGGCGGGTGCGTCGAAGCTGACGGCGACGCGGTTCTCGACCGGGTTGACCGTGACCCATTGGGTGGCGGCGAGCGTGGTGGGCTTGCCCTGGTCGAACGGCGCGTTGGCCGCCACCGGTACCGCCAGCCGCCCGCGCATGACCAGGAAGTGCACCGCCAGCCGCGGCATTTGCTGCTTGCGGATCCCCACCGTGTAGCGACCGAAGCCGTTGGCGATGTCCACCCAGTCGTAGCGGAACCGCCCTTCCGGCTCCTCCACGATGGCGAGCGCGCGGGCGGTCTGGAACGGGCTCTGGATCAGCAGCGTCGCCGTCTCACCCGGGTCGTATTTCGGCTTGTCGGTGCTGACGGTGACGGTCTCGGCCGGCGGGCGCTGCCATGTCACCGGCGTGGAGCCGGCCATGAACAGGTCCACCCGCACCGTCTGCGTGCGGCCGGCCTTGTCGGTGGCGGTCACCTCCACGAGGTAGACGCCCGCCTCGGCCACGCCGAAATGCACCGGTTGGGACGTGGCGCCGCTGGTCACCTGCCGTTCGGCCGCCGTCTCGTCCAGCACCTGGGTCTGGTACTTGGCCGAGCCCTGGGCGAAGTCGCTCGCCTCCAGCACCGAGTTCCACTGCCGGTGGATGAGCTTTACCGTCATCGCCAGGCCGCTGACCTCATGACCCTCGCCATCCAGCGCCACCACTTCTGGGTCGAGCGCGCCGAGGTGGTCGACGTAGCGCGGCACCTTCACGCCGAGCACGAAGGGCGGCAGTGCCGTGACACGCTGCACGCCGCGCACCTGCTGGTCGTCGTCACCGGTGACGGTGGCCTCGACCAGGTATTGCCGGGGCTGCGCCGTCGGCTCGATCGTCGGGTCCACCATCAGCTGCGCCGAGCCGCCCGCATCCGTCTTGGCCTCCCGGTTCATCACGGGGGTGGAGCGGAAGGTGGTGTCCCCGGAGAAGCGGCTGTCGGACGAGAACAAGAACCCCTCCCGGCCCGGCGGAGTCCAGACGTAAGGCGTCTGCGTCACGCGCCAGGTGATCGGGCGGTCGGACAGCAGCCCGCCGGCGAAGAAGCGGGCCAGCAGGTCCACGGAGAACGGCGCGTCCAGCGGTGCGCGGTCCGGGCTGTGCAGCACGACCTCGAAGGTCGGCAGGCGGTAGGCCTCCTTCTTCACGGTCAGCGCGCCGCAGGGCTGGCCGTCCTTCGGCTGGTATTGGATGGCGTAATCGCCGGTCGCGTCCGTCTTGGCGTCGAACTTGACGTGGAACCCTCCGATCTCGTCTAGCGTCACTGGCAGGTGCCAGGTCTGGTCGCCGGGGGCGGTCACGACCACCTCGCCGGTGCCGCCGGCATAGGAAAGCGCCCCGTGGTCGTAGCGGCGGATCATGCCGGCGATCAGCACCGGTTCCTCCGGGCGGTAGATCGGGCGCTCGGTGAACACGCGGCACAAGGTCTGCGGCGTTGGGCGGCGGTCGCTGACGTCGCTAGCCGTCCAATCCAGCCAGGGCGTGTCCGGCTTGCTCCAGCGCCCGTCGGCGTAGACCTGGGGGCCGCGGCCAGGCTCGATCACCAGCGTGTCGGTGGCCTTGGTGACGGTGATGCGGCGGATCGAGGAGTCCTCGCCGTCGCGGCCGCGGGCGAGCGGGGCGGGCATGGTCCAGCTGCCGTCCGCCGCCGTGGTGCCCTGGGCAAGGGTGACAAAGCGGCCGTCCCGCAGGCCGTCCAGGTGGATTTCCGCTCCGCCGACCGGCTGCGCGCTGGACAGCGAGGTGACCGCAAAGCGCACCCGGTCGGTTTCCTCCACGCCGGTCAGCGACAGGTCCGTGACCTGCAGCCGAGCCCATTGCCGCTGGCTGCCGTCCACGGTCCGCAGGCCGACAAGGTAGGTGCCCGGCGCGCGCGGCCCGGAAATCCTGGCCAGCACGGGGCCGAGGTCAAGGCCGAACTTCGCGTCCACCCCGCCGCGGTGGATCGGCAGGCCCATCAGCTCGCTGGCGGCGGGGGAGCCGAGGGCAATGATCCGCTGCGCCATCTGGTCCCCGCTGATCGGGGCGGGCTGGACGTAATGGCGCGGTTCGTTGCCGGGCAGCGGGGGCGACCGGTCGTCGCTGGTGGTCAGCCCGCCACGGGGGAATGGCCAGAAATCACGGCTGAGCGGATCGACCGCGTAGACCCGCACATCCGCCCGGTCATAGCCGTGGCCGCGCAAAGGCACGTACTGCATGCCGAGCCGCTCCACGATGCCCTGCGGCACGTCCCACGCCAGGGTCGGTGACCCGGCGTTGAACGACACGCGCACATGCACGGCGTCCGCCAGCGTGCGCCCGTCCGAATCGGTCAATGCGCCGGCGGCGATCTGCACGTCATACACCTGGCCGGAGGAGAACTTTCCGCCGAGCGTCAGCTCGTTGTTGCCGCCAGTGTCGACCGTCAGCCCGTCGAGCGGCGGGGTGAAGCGGATCGCGTCCCGCGCCTTGACGATGTCGATCGCGACGGGAGCGGAGGTGAATTGCAGCACCATCTGGCGCTGCTTCGCCGTGGCGCTGGCGTCGGGGTCGCAGACCACCACGCCGTCCCGCGTCGAGTGGTTGTAGCTGTCGCCGCAATAGGTGTCGGACAGGCGGAACGGGGCGGCGGAGCGCAAGGCGAGGTCGAAGATCGGGTCATCCATGCCGGGCTCGTCCGACAGACGGAGGTGCAGCGTGGCGACGCGCCCGTCCGGCACGGGGTTGTGCAGCACGACGAGCACGGTCTGCGCGTCCCCGCTTGTGGTGCGCTCGGTGGTGCGCAGGTCGAAATCGTCGGCCCGCAGTGTCTCGCTGGCACCGCCGGTGACGCCGGGCTGCGGGGTGAGATCGATCGTGATCAACCGGGCGAGCACGGCCGTGTCCACCGGCTGGTCGAATCGTAGGGCGATCGTGTCCAGGTTCGCAGTGCCGTTGTCGTCGCTGGCGGGGGCGGTGGCGGTGGGCACCGGCAGCAGCGGGACGAGGCTTGTGGCGATGCCGCCGACGCTCACCGTCTCGTGCCGCAGTGGCTCCCACGACTCGGTGGGGCGGAACTGCAGGGCGGTGGGGGTGAGCCAGGTCCAAGTACCGGGCTTCGGTGGGGAGAGGGTGGCGTAGCGCTCCGGCTGATCCTCCGGGCCGCCTTGGGCCGGGCCGGTGGCGGCGGGGAACAGCAGCGTCACCGGATCCCACCGGCGGAGGAAATGGTCGGGCACGACCCGGGCGCCGTCCGCGCGCTGCAGCCGGTCGAGCTGCGGGGAGACCTGCGCTTTCGCCGGGGCGAGCGCCAAGAGGAGGGCCAGGGCGGTGAGTGCGCGGCGCATCAATGGGCCTCTTGCGGCTTCATGCCGACGAGTTCGAGGTAGCCTTGCACAACGTCCGGCGGCGGGCCGTCGCCGCGCGGGGTGATGCCGACGAGGGCGGGGCGGATGATCGTGGGCGATGCGGTGGCGGGCACGCTCGCCTCCAGTACGTAACTGCCGGCCGCGAGCTGCTGCAGCTGGGCGACGCCCTCGCCGACGACGGCGCCGTGCGCGTCCAGCAGCCGGGCCTGCACCTGATCCGGCTCGGCCTGCAGGCCGACTCCGATCGTGGCCGCTTTGGCCAGGGTGAAGCCGAACGCGGCGGTGCCGCCGGGTGCGACCGCGACGCTCTGGCCGAGGCCTTCGGTGGCTGGAAGCAGCGGCTCCGCCCAGACCGTGACGGTGCCGCCGAGCGGGCCGTCATCGGCTGGTATCAGCGTGAGCGTCACGGGGCCGGATGTCACCGCGCGGTGCAGGTCGGCGCCGTTCGCGAACAGCTGCGGCGGATCAGTCCGGCCGGGCTGGCTCAATCCGGCGAACACGGGTGAGGTGGTGGTGACGTGCAGCAGCGCCGGGCCGGCCTGCTGGAAGCTGAGCACGGCGGCGGGGCCGGACAGCGCCATGCGGGCCGGCAGCGACACGGACTGCGCCGCCGTTTCGGGCCAGGCGGATGTGCCGGGAGTGTCCAGCCACACGGCGACTGCGCCGGGACCGTGCTGCACGATGGCGCGGCCGATCCCGGACGCGGCGGCGGAGCTGCCTGTGTCGACGCCGCTGTCCGTCACGGCCGTGACCGTTGCGTCCCCAGCGGTCATCAGGTGGGCAACGGGCGGCGCCTCGAACGCGAGGGCGAAGGAGCCAGCAGCGCCGAAGAACCGCTTCAGCATGGTGCCGGGTTTCAGCGGCGTGGCGGCGGGAGCCGGTTGCAGCGTGATCCGCGCCGGGGCCGCCGCTTTGCCCGTGTTGACCAGCAGCAGGTCGGCCCAGTTGCCGTCCAGCGTGCGGCTGATCGCGTCGGTGCCGGTCCAGACGGCGACGGGGGCAGCGCCGTGCCAGTCGGCAAAGGCGGCCAGGCCGGGTGCCAGGTCCAGCTGCACCGTCTTGTCGCCCGGGGGCAGGGTGAAGGGCAGCGCGGTGCCAGGCGGCACGGTGGTTTGCAGCGACGCGTCCAGCGTCCGTTGTGGCAGCAGTTTCGGCGTGTCCCGCACGATGCGCAGTCGCATGGCGTCGGCGCCGCGCACGCTGACCCTGTCTCCGGCCAGTGCCACCGCGCTTGCGGCCGCTATGCCGGAGGGGAGGCCAAGGCTGGGCTGGCCGGCACCGCTGACCACGCGCCACATCGCAATTTGCCCGATGGGGGCCGGAGGAGCTTGCAAGGGAGCGGCGAGGCCGGCGGGGAGCTGCACCACCGTCTCGCGCCCCGGCTCGAATGGCAGCAGGCTGATAGCGACCGTACCCGGCTGCGGCGAGAGCAGCCACAAGTCCTGGCCGCCGGTGACGACGTTTGCACCCGCCCGCTCGAGCGCGTGGCCCGGCCAGCCGCCAGCGAGCAGGCCGGGCGGAGTACCGGCCACAGTGGCGATGCCGGCCTCGGGCAGCTGCGCGCGGGCGACGGCGAGCGGGACGGGCATGCCGTCCACAGGTTCGAGCGTGGTGGAGCCGGGCTGGGCCGGGACGGCCAGCGCCCGGGCGGCGAGGCGGATCGGCTCCGCACCCCCATCGACCGTCCAGGTCTCGACGCGCCATTCGGCCGGGTCGGCATCAGCCGGCGCGGCAACCGAGGGCGTGCGGCCAGTTGCAATGGCGATCGACTGCCAGCCATCCTGCTCCGCCCGTTCGAGCGTCAGCACGAGCGGCGCGGTCGATTGCGCGGCGGCGGTGACGAGGCTGCCTGGATCGGGATGGGGCAGCGTCAGGACATGCACGCCGGCCCCCGGCAGCTGTACGGTCTGCGCCGGAGCGGGCGCGGTGGGCAGGGCGACTGGCAAGCTCAGGCTTACGCCGACGGTCGCTGCCGGCCTCGCGCTGTCATCGGTGGTGGATGAATCGTCGCCGGCGTCGGCCGGCGCCGCTGCCTGACGCGTCACTGTCTGCGTCGCCGTGGTCTGCGCCGCCTGGTCGTCGCCGTCCGGCGTGTCCTGGCTGTCGCTATCGCTGCCGTCCGAACCGGACGCGTCCGCACCGCTCGGCAGAGTGGGCGGGGCGGCGGATTGCAGGTCCAACACGTAGTGTCCGGCGGGCAGCAGGCGGGACGCGGCGATGTTCCAATCGTCCGCTCGGCTGTTGTAGCGGGCCACCACGTCGCCGCCCGCCTCGCGCAGCACCGCCTTGACCGGGGTCGTCCCCCAACTGGTCAGGCTGACAACGCGCGCCTCGGCCAGGCTGAACGGCAGGCTGGCGGGCAGGCTGGCATTATGCGTCGCGCCGGGTTGCAGGTCCGGGCTGCTGACCCCGACCGTGTAGCCCAGCCGGTCGTTGCGGCCGAGGCTGGTGGCGAGCAGCTGGTAGTCCCCGGCCTGCAGCGTGCCCGTCCAAGTCTTGATGATCCTGGTCGTGGGACTGTCCAGGGCCGGGCCGCGCAGGTCGCCCACCATGCCGTCGCCGAGCGTAAGGGTGATCCCGGATGGGCCGGCAAGATTGAATGTCCAGGCATCGGGCGTGCGCGGTTGGTCGCGGCCGGCGGGTTCGCGCCAGGTCGCCGTCTGATCCTGCTCGAACGGGAGGGTATGGGGACCGTGGCCGGTGATCCGGACGGGCTTCATGATGGCGGCCAGCCGTGCAACGACCCGGCGACCCACCACGTCTGGCGCCACCACCAACCGGTAGTGGCCGGGGCGCAGGGCGGTCTCGATGCCGTCGAGCTTGCCAGGCTTGATGACGGGCCAGCCATCGGCGTCCTCCAGCCGCCCGGTCCAGGGCGTGCCGAGCGACAGCACGTCGAAGTGGTATCGCCCGTCCACCGGGCCTGCGACGTCGATGGGGAAGGCGGCACCGCTGCCGCCGGGCAGGCTGGCCCGCACGCTGCCGCCGGGCACCAGTGTGCCGCCGGCGAGCAGGGGGGCGGGGCTGGCGAGCAGGCCGAGATGGCCGGCCGAGCCGAGCGCCCGCACGTCCACCCGGTAGCGCCCGGCGCGCAGGGCGGCCCGGATCAGGAAGTTCTGCCCGGGACCGTTGCCGTCGGCCGTAGCGAGCGCCGGGATGAACGGCGTCGCCATTCGCCCGGCCGTGTGCAGCCGGCCCATCGTCTCCACCCGGAACAGCCCACCCTCCGGCACCGTCAGCTCGAAGCCGCGCTCCTCGTTG
>CAXSEK010000067.1:0-9932 GCA_964235625.1 uncultured Acetobacteraceae bacterium | reverse complement strand
TGGTGCAGGGTGCGCTGGCGCGGAACATGCCCGTGCTTGGGATCTGCGGCGGGCAGCAACTGCTCGCGGTGGCGCTGGGCGGCACCCTGATCCAGCACATCCCCGACAGCGTGCCCGGCGCGCTGGAGCACGAGCAGCCCAACCCGCGCAACGAGCCCGGCCACGCTGTCACGGTGGTGCCGGGCACGCAGCTGCACCGCATTGTGGGGACGGGGACGATGCAGGTTAACTCCGCCCACCACCAGGCCGTGGCCGCACCCGGCCCGCACGCCACCGTCAACGCCACCGCGCCGGACGGGGTGATCGAGGGCGTGGAGGATGCGCGCTACCGGTTCGCGCTCGGCCTTCAATGGCATCCGGAGTTCCTGATCGACCCGGGTGACCACCGCGTGTTCGACGCGTTCATCGCCGCCTGCGGATGAGCGACGATCCGGAGGAGGCCGGCACGGACAAAGAGGGCGTGCGGGGCGAGCGCATCGCCAAGTGGCTGGCCCGCGCGGGGGTTGCCAGCCGGCGGGACGCCGAGAAGCTGATCGCCGAGGGCCGCGTCCGCTTGAACGGGGCGCCGGTCACGCACCCCGCCACCTTCGTGGCCGACGGCGACATCGTGCAGGTCGGCAACGCCGTGGTGGACACGCCGGACCGGGCGCGGCTGTGGCGCTACCACAAGCCCGAGGGCCTGGTAACCACGCACAAGGACCCGGAAGACCGCCCCACTGTGTTCCAGCGCCTGCCGGAGCACCTGCCGCGGGTGGTGAGCGTCGGGCGGCTGGACCTGAACAGCGAGGGGCTGCTGCTACTGACCAACGATGGCGGGCTGGCGCGGCGGCTGGAGCTGCCGTCCAACGGCTGGATCCGCCGATACCGGGTGCGGGTGCACGGCGTGGTGCCGGAGCGTGCGCTGGCCGCGCTGGCGGACGGCGTGATGGTGGAGGGTTTGCGCTACGGCCCGATCGAGGCCGCCGTGGACAGCCGCGCGATCAGCAACACCTGGCTCAGCGTGGCCTTGCGAGAGGGGCGCAACCGCGAGGTCCGCAAGGTGATGGCGCACCTGAACCTGCAGGTGACACGGCTGATCCGGGTGGCATACGGGCCGTTCCAGCTGGGCAACCTCGAGCGTGGCGGCGTGGACGAGATCAGCGGCAAGGTGCTGCGCGACCAGCTGCCCGATGTGCCGAAGGATGGACCCGCTGCCCGGCCGAGGGACCGGCCCCGCTGAGGATCATCGCCGGGCGCTGGCGGGGCCGTGTCCTGCGCGCACCGCCGGGCACGGGGACGCGGCCGACGGCGGAGCGGCTGCGCCAGGCGCTGTTCGACATGCTGCTGCACGCGCCCTGGGGCGGCAGGCTGGATGGCTTGGCGGTGCTGGATGCCTTCGCCGGCACCGGTGCTCTGGGATTGGAGGCACTGTCCCGCGGCGCTGGGCAGGCGGTGTTCATGGAGCGGGACCGGGCGGCGCTGGACGCGCTGCGGACCAATGTCGCCGCGTGCGATGGCGCCCTGGCCCGGGTGATCGCAGGGGATGTGCTGCGCTCGCCGCCGGGCCGCCCGTGCGCGCTCGTGTTCCTGGACCCGCCTTACGGCGAGGATCTGCTAGCGCGCGCGGTCGAGGCGCTGCGCCGGGCCGGCTGGGTGGCCCCGGGTGCGTTGCTGGTGGCGGAGGCGGGGCGCGACGAGGTGCCCGCGTTGGGCGAGCTCCTGGCCGAGCGGGCCCATGGGGCGGGGCGGATCACCATCTGGCGGGCGTTAGCGGCCGATTAATCTTTGGCCGCCAAGCTACGGCCATGCCCGATCCCGACCTCCTGCTCCAAGCCATCGCTTACGCCCGGGCGGGCCGCCACGCCCAGGCAGAGAGCCTGCTCTACGCGGCGCTGGAGGCCGAGCCGGACGATGCTTACGCCCTGTTCCTGCTCGGTGAATGCGCGCTGGCGACGGGGCGCCCGGCCGAGGCGGTTGGCTTGCTGGCCCGCGCGCTGGCGGAGCGCCCGGCCCACCGGGACAGCCGGCTGGCCCTGGCCCGCGCGCACCTCGCCGCCGGCGACCCGGCGGCTGCGCTAGACACGCTGGAGCCGCTGGCGGGCGATACCGGCCTTGCCGCGGCGCAGAGCCTGCGCGGCACGGCACTGAACGCGCTGGGCCGGCCGACGGAGGCCGTCACCGCCTTCACTCACGCCCTCGCCGCGCGCCCCGCGGATGCAGAGGCGCAGCTGAATTGCGGCAACGCGCTCGCCGAGCTGGACGATCCGGCTGGCGCGGAGCAGCACATCAGGCGTGCCATCGCGTGTGACCCGCAGATGTCGGAGGCGCATGCCAGCCTCGGCCACCTGCTCACCAGCCAGGGCCGGCTGCCGGAAGCCATCGCCGCCAACGCCCAGGCGATTGCTTTGCGCCCGGACTTCGCGGTGGCGCATTGGAACCAGGGCGTCGCCTACCTGCTCGCCGGCGACATGGCGGCCGGCTGGCAGGAATACGAGTGGCGCAAGCAGCGCTTCCACGGGAGTTTCTCGTGCCCGCCCGGCCCCGCATGGGATCGCGGCGCGATTGAGGGCCGCACGATCCTGGTTATCGCCGAGCAAGGCTTCGGTGACGCGATCCAGTTCGCTCGCTACTTGCCGCTGCTGGTCCGGCGCGGCGCCCACGTGGTGGTACAATGCGCCGCGCCGATGGTGCCTTTGCTCGCGGCGATACCTGGTGTCGAAGCCGTGCCCCGCGGTGCCCGGCCGGAGCATGATTGCTGGGTAGACCAGATGAGCCTGCCGTTGCTGTTCGGCACCACGCTGGCCACGGTGCCGTCCCCGGCCGGCTATCTGGCCCCCGACCCGGCGCGCGCGGCGCGGTGGGATGCGCGGTTGCAGCCGGGTTTGCGGGTCGGGCTGGTCTGGGCCGGCAATCCGCTGCACTCCAACGACCGGCGCCGGTCACTATCCGTCGCGGCGCTGGCGCCCGTGGTCACCGCCGGGCGCAACGCCCTGGTTAGCCTCCAAGTCGGCCCCCGGGCGCGGGAGATGGCCAAGCTGTTCGGCGTGACCGACTACTCCGGCCGCCTGACAGATTGGGCGGAGACAGCCGCCCTGCTCAGCGTCATGGACCTGGTGATCGCGGTGGACACGGCGGTCGCTCACCTGGCCGGCGCGCTCGGCATCCCCGTGTGGCTGATGCTGCCCCACGCACCCGACTGGCGCTGGATGCTCGGCCGGGACGATTCACCCTGGTACGCCGGCATGCGGCTGTTTCGGCAGGAGCGCCCCGGGGATTGGGCGGGGGTGGTGAACCGGGTCTCGGCCGCGCTCGCCGGGATCGTCCAGCCGACCTACAGCATGGCCATGCCGCCGTTGACGTGGAGCGTCGCCCCCGTCACCCACCCGGCCTCCGCCGATGCGAGGTAGAGCACAGCCGCCCCCACGTCGTCCGGCTTGCCCATGCGGCCGAGCGGGATCGCGGATGTCAGCTTGGCCTTCTGCTCGTCCGTCAGTTTGTCCGTCATGGGCGTCTCGATGAAGCCGGGTGCGACGATGTTGACGGTGATGCCGCGCGCGCCGACCTCCTGCGCCATCGCCTTGGTCATGCCCACCAGCCCGGCCTTAGCGGCCGCATAGTTGGCCTGCCCGGCATTGCCCGTGCTGCCGACGATGCTGGCGATCCCAATGATCCGGCCGGCACGGCGCCGCAGCATCCCCCGCATCGCCGCCCGTGCCAGCCGGAACGGCGCCGTCAGGTCGACGTCCAGCACGGCTTGCCAGTCCTCGTCCTTCATCCGCATGGCCAGCATGTCGCGGGTGAACCCGGCGTTGTTCACGAGGATCTCGATCGGCCCCGCGGCCTTTTCCGCCGCTGCGATCAGCGCATCCGGCGCCGCCGGATCCCGCAGGTCGGCCGGGCAGGCATGCGCCCGCTCGCCGAGTTCGTCCGCGAGCGCCTCAAGCGCCTCCGCACGGGTGCCGGAAAGGGCGACGATGGCACCCTGGGCATGCAGCATGCGCGCGATAGCAGCACCGATGCCGCCGCTGGCGCCGGTGACGAGTGCGGTTTTTCCGTCGAGCCGGAACATTGGATGGTCCTCCGAAACAGGGAGTTGCGCCTAGACGTGACAGCCGGCCGTGTCCAGCCGAGCGGCAGCGTTGGTCGTCCAGCTTTGCAATGATGCTTGGGACGGTACCAGCCCATCAACGTCATGAGCGCGACCGCGTTGATGCCAGGATCAAGTCCTGGCATGACGTGCTATGGCATGGTTTGTTGTGAAATCGTAAGATCGAGAACGGTGCCGGACAGCAATGGCTCAAGGCTTGGCATGACAAATCTTGTCGTCAGCCGCCAACCGCCCGCCCCAGCACTGCCGCGATCTCGTCCAGGATCGCCGGGTCGTCGATGGTGGGCGGGGGTGTTGCGTCCTGCCCGTCGGCCAGTCGCCGGATAGACCCGCGCAGGATCTTGCCGGAGCGGGTCTTGGGCAGGCGTACCACTACGCGTGCGTCCTTGAACGCCGCCACCGGGCCAATCCGCGCGTGGACCAGCGCCACCAGCTCGCGCGCGATGTCCGCCTCAGGGCGGTCCACGCCGGTGTTCAGCACCACCAGCCCAATCGGCGGCTGGCCTTTCAGCGTGTCGGCCGCGCCCACCACGGCGCACTCGGCGACGTCCGGATGGGCGGCCAGCACCTCCTCCATCGCGCCGGTGGACAGGCGGTGGCCGGCCACGTTGATAACATCGTCGGTGCGTCCCATCACCCAGACGTCACCGTCGGCGTCCCGCAGGCCGGCGTCGCCGGTCTTATACCAACCCGGCTGGTCGTCCAGGTAGGCGCGGCGGTAGCCGTCGTCGTCGCCCCACAGCGTGGGGGAGCAGCCCGGCGGAAGCGGCAGCCGAATGCTGAGTGCGCCGACCGTGCCTGGCGGCAGCAAGGCCCCGGTGTCGTCCAGCGCCTGCACGTCGTAGCCGGGGCAGGAGCGCCCGCCGGAGCCAGGCTTGAGCCCGAACAGCCCCATGCCGCGGAACCCGGCGGTGATCGGCCAGCCGGTCTCCGTCTGCCACCAATGGTCCACCACCGGCTTGCCCAGCAGGTCCGCGATCCACGTCGCCGTCGGCGGGTCGCAGCGCTCACCGGCGAGGTAGAGGGCCTCCAGCCGGGAGAGGTCGTAGGCCGCCAGCAACGCGCCCGCCGGGTCCTGCTGCTTGATCGCGCGCAGGGCAGTGGTCGCGGTGAACAGCACGCTCACGCCGTGCTCGGCGCACATGCGCCAGAATGCGCCGGCATCGGGCGTGCCGACCGGCTTGCCCTCGTACATCACGCTGGTGCAGCCGGCCAGCAGCGGGGCGTAGACGATGTAGCTGTGGCCCACCACCCAGCCCACGTCGGACGCCGTCCAGAACACGTCGCCAGGCCGCAGGCCGTAGATCATGCCGACGGAGTGGACCAGCGCCACCGCGTGGCCGCCATTGTCGCGCACCAGGCCTTTCGGCTTGCCTGTCGTGCCCGACGTGTAGAGCACGTAGAGCGGGTCCGCCGCGGCGACAGGGACGGACGGGTGAGGGGTCGCCGCCGCCTCGGCCGCAGCGAAATCGTGGTCGCGCCCCTGGACCAGAGCCGCCTGCACCGCCGGGCGCTGCAGCAACAGGCAGGCGCGCGGCTGGTGCGGGCTCAACGCCAGCGCCGCCTCCAGCAGCGGCATGTAGGCGACCACGCGCCCCGGCTCCAACCCGCAGGAGGCGGCCACCACCGCGACCGGCTGCGCGTCCGCGATCCGCTTGGCCAATTCCGGCGCCGCGAAGCCGCCCAACACGACGGAGTGCACCGCCCCAAGCCGAGCGCAGGCCAGCATGGCGATCGCCGCCTCTGGCACCATCGGCATGTAGATTACCACACGGTCGCCGCGGCCCACTCCAGCGCCGCCAGCGCGCCCGCTACCCGCGCCACCCGGTCCAGCAACGCCGCGTAGCTGAACCGCAGGGCACGGCCCTCCATCGCGCTGTCCCAGATCAGAGCGGTGCGGTCGCCATGGCCGGCGAGCACGTGGCGGTCCAGGCAGTTGAATGCCGTATTCAGCTCGCCAGGGAACCAGCGCCCGAACGGGCCGGACCCCGCGTCGAACGCGCGATCCGGCTGGCGCGTCCACGTCACCTAGGCGGCCGCACGCATCCAGGCCGCCTCGGGATCGGCCATCCAGGCCGCGTAGTCCGCGTCGTAATTGGACGCCACTACTCGCTCTTATACTGTACAGTCCGTTCTTCGCGGCGCAGCTGGGCGGCTTGCTCCCCGGGAGTGCGGTCGTCGGCCTCATAGACCATGTCGAAGGCCGGTTCCGGCAACGGGCCGGTCGGCCGCGGGCGGTTCATCACGGCTTCGATCTGTGCCGCGAACACCTCGTCCACCCGGACGACCACCAGATGCTGCCCGCGTGTCAGCCCTTCGGCGATCACGTGGGCCTTGCGGTTGGTCACGCCGACCCTCGTCACCGCACCCAGCACGGCCCCGATCACGGCACCGATGCCGGCAAAGGTAAGCGTCGGCACAACCCAGCCAGTTTGTAGCAGCGGATCAATGTAGGGGATGGTAATCGCCCCCACCCCCGCCAGCGCGCCGATGCCGCCGCCGATCACCGCGCCCAGCGTGGCACCGGTGCCGGCCGGGTTCTGCGCCGCATCCTCCGCAACTTCGCTGGGCAGGCGCGGATCGGACTCGCTCTCGATCACGCTGATATCGGTCGCGGACACGCCCTCCGCTGTCAGGTCCGCGACGACCAGAACCGCTTCGGCGTACGTCCGGTAGAAATGATCGATCGTCCGCAACGCCATCGTGTTGCAAGCCCCCGCGATTTGTCGCCGGACCCCCGACGATCTAAACCCAATCTATACCGAAGCATCCTAGGGAGTTCCCCGTGCCCGTCCACAACCGGATCGCCGATTTTGCCGCGGATATGACGGATTGGCGCCGTGACATACATATGCACCCGGAACTCGCCTTCGAGGAGCACCGAACCAGCGACCTGGTGGCCGAGAAACTCCAATCATGGGGCATCGAGGTCACCCGCGGTATCGCCGGCACCGGCCTGGTGGGTACCTTGCGCAACGGCACCTCGCCTCGCGCCGTCGGCATCCGCGCGGACATGGACGCGCTGCCGATGCCGGAGGCCAACGAGTTCGAGCATCGGTCGCAGAACCCCGGGGTGATGCACGCCTGCGGGCATGACGGCCATACCACGATGCTGCTGGGGGCGGCCCGCTACCTCGCCGAGACGCGCAATTTCGACGGCACCGTGCACTTCATCTTCCAGCCGGCGGAGGAGAATGGCGGCGGCGGCGAGGTGATGGTGAAGGAGGGCCTGTTCGACCGCTTCCCCTGCGACATGGTGTTCGGGGCGCACAACGATTTCAGCATCCCCGTCGGCCAGATGACCGCGGTGCCGGGTGCGGTCTGCGCCAACACCGACGACTTCCAGATCCGCGTGAAGGGGCACGGCGGCCATGCAGCCCGGCCGCAGCGCGCCATCGACCCCGTGGTGATCGCCGCCCAGATCGTGCTCGGCCTGCAGAGTCTGGTGGCCCGCCGGGTCGACCCGCTGGATAGCGCCGTGCTGTCCACATGCATGATCCATGGCGGGACCGCGACCAACGTCATCCCCGATGTGGTGGAGCTGGGCGGCACGCTGCGCACGCTCAAGCAGGAGACCCGGGACCGCATGGAGCAGCTGATGCGGGAGTTGGTGAGCGGCATCGCCGCCGCGAACGGGGCGGAGGCGGAGTTCGTGTTCGACCGCGGCTACCCCTCCGTGGTGAACGACCCGGTGACGGTGGAGCGGGCGGCCCGTGCCGGTGCGAAGCTGCTGGGCGAAGGAAAGGTCATTCACCACAAGCTGCCCGGCATGGGGGGTGAGGATTTCGCCTACATGGCGCAGAAGGTGCCGGGCTGCTTCGTGCGCCTCGGCCAGGCAGACGGCGAGAAGGGCAGCCAGCCGGTCCACACCGTGAGATACGATTTCAACGATGACATCTTGCCGATCGGGGCCTCGCTTTGGGCCACGTTGGTGGAACAGGAGATGCCGCGCTCATGACCGAGACACCGATCGCAATAGGCACCAACCAGACCGGTATGCGCACCGAGCGAGACTCGATGGGCACGATCGAGGTGCCGGCGGAGCATTATTGGGGCGCGCAGACGCAACGCAGCCTGCAGCATTTCTCCATCGGTAACGACATCATGCCGATCGGCATCCCGCACGCCTATGGCTATGTGAAGAAGGCGGCCGCCCTGGTGAACCAGGCAGCGGGCCGCCTACCCGCCGAGCGCGCCCAGGCGATCTGTGCCGCGGCTGACGAGGTGATCCTGGGCAAGCTGGACGCCGAGTTTCCGCTGTATGTCTGGCAGACCGGCAGCGGCACGCAGTCCAACATGAACGCCAACGAGGTGATGGCCAACCGCGCCACCCAGCTGCTCGGGCTGGCATTCGGCGAGAAGGGCCGTGTGCACCCGAACGACGACCTGAACATGGGGCAGTCGTCCAACGACACCTTCCCGACGGCGATGCACGTGGCGGCGATCATGGAACTGGAGCGGCAGTTGCTGCCCTCCCTGCGCGCGCTGCACACGGCAATCCTGGCCAAAAGTCACGCCTGGGCGGACATCGTAAAGATCGGCCGCACGCATCTGCAGGATGCCGTGCCGCTGACGGTCGGGCAGGAATGGGGCGGATGGGCGGCGCAGCTCGCCTTCGCCATCGCCGGGGTGGAGCATTCCCGTGGCGCGCTGTATGAGCTGGCCGCGGGCGGCACGGCCGTGGGCACGGGGCTGAACGCGCCGAAGGGCTTCGCCGAGGCGATCGCCGCCAAGCTGGCCGAGCTGACCGGCTACAAGTTCGTGACCGCGCCCAACAAGTTCATGGCGCTGGGCGGGCTGGACGCGATGGTTGCCGCCATGGCGGCCCTGCGTGGTGTCGCCGTGGTGCTGCTGAAGGTCGCCAATGACGTGCGCTGGCTGGGGTCGGGACCGCGCTGCGGCCTGGGCGAACTGATCCTGCCGGAGAACGAGCCGGGCAGTTCCATCATGCCGGGCAAGGTCAACCCGACCCAGTGCGAGGCGATGGTGATGATCTGCACCCAGGTGATCGGCGAGGACGCCGCGGTGGCGTTCGCCGGCGCGCAGGGCCAACTGCAGCTGAACGTGATGCGCCCGATCGTGATCAACAACTTCCTGCACAGTGCCCGTATCCTGGCGGACGGCGCGGGCACGTTCCGGCGCTACACGATCGAGGGCACCGAGCTGAACCGCGCCCGCATCGGCGAGTTGCTGGACCGTTCGCTGATGCTCGTGACGGCGCTGGCGCCCACGGTCGGTTACGACAAGGCGGCGCAGATCGCGCATGAGGCACACGTGAAGGGCACGACCCTGCGCGAGGCCGCGTTGGAGTCGGGTGCCATCGACGCCGAGACGTTCGACCGCGTCGTGGACGCACGCAGGATGGTGTGAGCTGGCGCCGGATGAGCCTTGCTTCTTCCCCCTCTCCTGTGAAGGACGGAAGAGGGATACCTGCGCAGCCTTCGGTGCTCAGCTGTGGTGACTGAGTCCAACGGGTTCGGCCGCCACTTTGGTCGTCCAGGTCAACAACACCGTATCACCCGCGACCGCTCCGGATCGCGATAGCCAGCCGTGCAGGAAATGCTCCCAGGCACTAACCTCTATCGTCCCGAGTGGGTCCGTCGGCTCCTGCGCTGTGGTCGCAGTTCGGCCGACCCACAATTTGAGCATCGGCTCATCATCGTTGGCATCGGTCTTGCGCAACACCTGTAATTCCTCCGCTGCCTGTATCTCGGCGGGGGCGGTCGCTAGATCAAATAGCTTGACGAGCGTGTAGTGTTGCATGCGTGTTCTTCCCAGAAACGGCCCGCCGAGCTCACTTGGCCATATCTCAGGTCTGGTAAGGTGGAGGGATCAGTTGAAGGAA
>CAXSEK010000066.1:3912-10022 GCA_964235625.1 uncultured Acetobacteraceae bacterium | reverse complement strand
TATCCGCCCTACTCGCCGGCGGCTGCGATCGCTGGAAGGTCGGACGGGTCCTCCTCGATCTGGCCGTTCAGGGCCAGGCGTAGTTGGCCCAAATCCAGCTCGCCCTCGATACGCGCCATCACCACCGTGGCCACCGCGTTGCCGATCAGGTTCACGATCGCACGGGCCTCGCTCATGAACCGGTCGATGCCGAGGATCAGCGCCATGCCGGCAAGCGGGATGGTCGGCACCACGCTGAGCGTCGCCACCAGGGCGATGAACCCTGCCCCGGTGACACCGCCCGACCCCTTGGACGTCAGCAGGGCCACGCCGAACAGGGCGGCCTGCTGCTCAAGCGAGATCGGCGTGTTGGTCGCCTGCGCCACGAACAGCGCGGCCAGGGTCAGGTAGATGTTGGAGCCGTCCGTGTTGAACACGTAGCCGGTGGGCACCACCAGGCTGACCACGGGGCGCGAGCACCCGGCCCGCTCCAGCTTCTCCATCAGGGTCGGCAGCGCCGGGTCCGAGGAGGAGGTGCCAAGCGTCAGCAGCAGCTCCGCCTTGATGTAGTTCAGCATCTTGAAGATGTTGAACCCGGCCCAAGCGGAGATGGCGCCCAGCACGATCACCACGAACAGCGCGCCCGTGAGATAGAATGTGCCCACCAAATACAGCAGCGGCCCCAGCGAGCGGATGCCGTAGCGCCCCACCGTGAACGCCATGGCGCCGAACGCGCCGATCGGGGCAAGGCGCATCACCACGTTGATCACGGCGAACACGACCCTTGTGCCGGCGTCGATCAGGTCCCGCACCGGCTTGGCCTTGTCCCCGAGCGCGGAGACAGCGTAGCCCACCAAAATCGACACCAGCACGATCGGCAGGATGTCGCCACGGCCGAACGCGTCGAACACGGTGTTCGGGATGATGCTGCCGACGAAGTCCAGCAGGCCCGAATGCTCCTTGGCGGCGCCCGCGTAGGTTGCGATCGCCTTGGTGTCGAGCTTGGACGGGTCGGCGTTGAACCCGGCGCCGGGCCGCAGCACGTTGCCGATCAGCATGCCCATCAGCAGCGCCAGGGTGGAGACAATCTCGAAATAGACCAGAGCCTTGCCGCCGACGCGGCCGACCTTCTTCATGCTGCCCATGCCGGCGATGCCGGAGACCACGGTGCAGAACACCACCAGGCCGATCATCATCTTGATCAGCTTGATGAACATGTCGCCCAGCGGCTTCATGTCGATGGCGGTTTCGGGGAAGAAGTTGCCGACGATGATCGCCAGCACGATGCCGGCCAGCACCTGGAAATACAGCGTGCGATAGATCGGCAGTTTCCGTGCCGCCAGGCTCGGTGCAAGGGCCATATTCAGTCAGTCCTCCGCCTCAAGGACCACTCTGGGGGAGGGTCTCGTTCATGTCTGCAGCCTGCCACCAGCACGATCCTGTCGCGGGAGGCACCCAGCACGGCGACAAACGCGTCGCGTGCGTTCGCCAGCGTATATCGCGAGCCTGCTATGATGGGAAAGGGGCTCAATGCGCGCGCCTCGAAGCCGGGCAGCAGAAACCGGCATGGCCGTTGCTCTGTGCGCAGACAAGCGCGGCGGTGGCCGCAAGGCAAGCGGCCGTGCTAGGCTGCGCCCATGAACGTCGCGGTGCGCCGCCCGATGACGCTCGCCGAGTTCCTCGCCTGGGAGGACCGGCAGGAGTTGCGCTACGAGTTCGACGGGTTCCAACCGGTCGCGATGGTGGGGGGCAGTCCAAGACCGTCCGGGGCGGCCAGACGATCGACATGCCGAAGGTCGGGCGATGGCGGACATCTACGAGGGCGTGGCATTCCCGCCGCCGAAGCCGGCAATCTAGGCGCTACAACCGCTCGAGCGCGTATCGCACTTCGCAGAATGGCGAAGACACCGTCAGGTCCATGTGCTTGCCGGAGATCTGTCCGTCGATGTTGCCGCGGCCGTCGCTGCCGTGGATGCTGCCGTCCGGGCTGACCGTCGCCGCTAGCGCGTAGGATGCGGTCTGGCCTCGATAGAGCAGCGACATCGAGTTGCCTTCCACCGTCACCAGCCGGTTGCCGCTGCGGGGGCAGCCGCGGGCGATGTTGGCGCGGGTGAGCCGAGCAATGCCCCGATAGCGGCCATCGATCCGGTCGGGCGGCGCCGGACCGGCCACGACCGGGGCCGGCGGCGCGGGCGTGGCACAGCCGGCCACCGCCACCAGGCCCAGCAACGGCAGCCAGCGCCCCGACTGCTTGCTCAACCACTGCTCGCTCAGCCACTGCTTGCTCAGCCGACGATCTCGGCGTCGGTGAAGAAGAACGCGATCTCGGCTTTTGCCGCCTCGGGGCTGTCCGAGCCGTGCACCGTGTTGGCCTCGATGTCTTCGGCGAACAGCGCGCGGATGGTCCCCGCATCGGCTTTCTTGGGGTCGGTGGCACCCATCGTCTTTCGGTTTAGCGCGATGGCGTCCTCGCCCTCCAGTGCCTGCACCACGACCGGGCCCGAGATCATAAACGACACCAGCCCGGCGAAGAACGGACGCTCCTTGTGGACGCCGTAGAACGATTCAGCCTGCGCCTTGCTCATGTGCACGCGCTTCTGCGCCACGACCCGCAGCCCCGCCTCCTCCAGCACGGCCAGCACCTTGCCGGTGATGTTGCGCCGGGTCGCGTCGGGCTTGATGATGGAGAACGTGCGCTCGAGCGCCATGGCCGTGTGCCTCAATGGGGGATCGTCGGCGGGCGTGTTAGACGACGGGCCCGATGGCGGCAAGCTCCGCGCTAACTCAGCTGCAGCAGCTGCGCCTTCAGGTATGCGCTCTCCGGCAGGTTGGGGTGCACCGGGTGGTCCGGCCCGGCACCGCCGGTGAACAGCACCCGGGCATCTCGCCGCGCCCGGTGCAGCGCCATCGCCACCTGCCCGGTGAACGCCTCCAGCGGCGCGTGATGGCTGCAGGAGGCGACGAACAGGAACCCGCCGGGTGCGACCAGCGGGGCAGCCAGCCGTGTCATGCGGTGGTAGGCGCGCAACCCGGCCTCCGCATCCTTGCGGGACTTGGCGAAGGCGGGCGGGTCGCACACCACGACATCGAACCGCTCGCCGGCGGCGGCCAGCTCCGTCATCACGTCGAACGCGTCGCCGCGCCGGGCGGACACGCCGGCCAGGCCGTTGGCCGAGGCGGCCTCGGTCGCGCGCTCCAGCGCCGGCGCGCTGCTGTCCACCAGCGTCACCGACGCCGCCCCGGCTGCTGCGGCCCGGAGGCCGAACGCGCCGGTGTGGCAGAACACGTCCAGCACCCGCGCACCCGGCGCCAGGGCAGCAACCCGGTCCCGGTTCGGCCGCTGGTCGAAGAAGAACCCTGTCTTCTGGCCACCCAGCGGGTCGACGCCGAACCGCACGCCGCCCTCCATCACCTCGACCGAAGCGGCCTCCCCGTGCAGCAGCACCACCTCCTGCAGCAAACCCTCCTGCAACCGGGCGGCGCTGTCGTTGCGGGCGACCACGGCGCGGAGCGGCAGCACGTCCAACAGCGCCGCCGTGATCTCGGGCAGCAGGCGGTCCATCGCTGCGGCGTTGGCCTGCACCACCGCCACATCGCCGAAGCGGTCCACTACCAGGCCCGGCAGCTGGTCCGCCTCGGCATGCACCAGGCGGTGGAACGGGCCGTCGCACAGCCGCGCCCGCAGCGCCGCCGCCGCCGCGACCCGGGCATGCACCCAGCCCGCGTCAATCGTGGCCGTCGGGCTGTGGTCCAGCAGCCGCGCCGCGATCAGGCTGTGCGGGTTGAACGCCCAGGTGCCATAGCGCCACTTGTCATCCCCCTCGAGCCGTACCGGCGCGCCTTTCGGCCAGGCGCGGTGATCCGGCACCGTCGCCAGCTCGTTGCTGAACGCCCAGGGGTGCCCGGCCTTCAGCCGCCTGTCCTGCTTGGGGGAAACGCGCAGCAGGGGATGGTCCGTCATCCCCGCCTTGTAACCGACGTTGCGGCCCGGCAGCTACGGCCCTAAAGCCGAACCTATCCAAGGGAAGCCAGGGCCATGCTAGAGAACCTGAAGCGTAACAACCGCGACTGGGCCGCGCGCAAGGTGGCGGCCGACCCCGGCTTCTTCAAGCGGCTCGCCGCCCAGCAGGCGCCGGAGTATTTCTGGATTGGCTGTTCCGACAGCCGCGTCCCGGCCAACGAGATCGTGGACCTGGACCCGGGTGAGATGTTCGTCCATCGCAACGTCGCCAATCTCTGCCCGCCGCAGGACGCGAACTACCTCTCTGTGCTGCAGTTCGCGGTGGACGTGCTGCGCGTCAAGCACATCCTGGTCGTGGGCCATTACGGCTGCGGCGGCATCGCGGCGGCGGTGGACAGCCGGCGCCTCGGCCTGGTGGACCACTGGCTGCACCCGATCCGGGAGGTGGCGGCCGACCACAGCCACGAGCTGGACGCCATCCCTGGCGACCGCGCCCGGCTGGACCGGCTGACCGAGTTGAACGTGGAGCGCCAGGTCCGCAACGTGGCCTCCGACGTGTTCGTGCAGGACGCCTGGGCCCGCGGCCAGGCGCTGAGCATCCACGGCTGGGTGTATTCGCTCGCGGACGGGCTGGTGAACGATCTGGGCATCACGGTCGACAAGCCCTGATTCGGCGCTGCCTGCCAAACGCTTCAGTCGGCGGTGCGAGCCGCGTGATCGACGACACGACCCGTTTAGATCGGGTGGTATCCCGCTCCGGATAAACGGGTGCGAGCAAGGTGACTCGCGGCCCGCAGGTGTCCAGAGGACGACTGTCCTCTGGTAGGCTTTGGGGCATCGGCCCAATCCTCACTTGGCACATAGTTTGCTACTTGTCGTCCGATCCGAACCCATTCCGGGAGCGGTCGGGAGTCCTGGCAACAGATGACCGTTCCTCTGCACCGCGCCCTGCTACATGGCTTCGCCGCCGCCTGCCTCGCCGCCACCATGCTGAGTGCGCCGTTGCGCGCCGAGACGCTCGGCCCGGTCACCGACGATGTCGGCGTGCTCAAGATCCCGAAGGGCCAGCCGATCCTGATTGGCGGCCTGCTGGTGCTGTCCGGGCCGGACCTGTCGCTCGGCGTCGACGCCTCACGCGGGGCGGAGATCGCGTTCGACGACCATAAGAACATGCTGGTCGGCCACCCGATCAAGTACCTGCCGGAAGACGGCCAGTGCAGCGTCGAGGGTGGCCAGACCGCGGCCACGCGCCTGGCGGCCAACAAACAGATCGTGGCCGTCGTCGGCACCACGTGCTCCTCCGAGTCGCGCGGCGGCGCGCCGGTGCTGTGGAATGCCGGCATGCCGCAGGCCATTCCGGCGGCGACCGCGCCCGCCTTGACCGCCGCGGACCGCCCGGCCGGCCTGCAGGGTATCGTCCGCTTCGTCTACAACGACCTCAACGCCGCCGCGGCTGCCGTTAAATACGCGCAGAGCTTACACGTGACCAAGGTGGCGACGCTGCACGACGGCAGCCTGTATGCCCAGCAGCTGGCCGATGCCTTCGCCACCCAGTTCAAGGCGGCTGGCGGCACGGTCGTGGCGGCCGAGGCGGTCTCCCCTTCCGACACCGACCTGCGCCCGGTGCTGACCCGCATCGGCTCAGCGAAGCCCGAGCTGCTGTTCGCGCCCGACTTCAACGGCGTCTCCGCCTATCTCGTGCGCCAGGCGAAGGAGGTGCCGACCATGGCCGGCGTGCCGGTGCTCGGCACCGACGCGGTGCTCGCCCCCGCTTTCCTGGAGGCTGCCGGTGATGCGGCCGTCGGCTACCGGATGACCGGCATCGATAACGACCCGTCGCTGATGGGCTCGCAATACGGTGCGTTCGTGAAGAAGTACAACACGAAATACGGCGAGGATCCGATCGCGGGGTTCCACGCCAACGGCTACGACTGCGCCTTGGCGCTGATGACGGCCGTGGAGAAAGTGGCCAAGACCGATGCCAGCGGTGACACCTATATCGGACGTAAGGCCATGCGTGACGCGCTGATCCACACGACCGACCTCGACGGCCTGACCGGCAAGCTCACCTGCGACCAGTACGGCGATTGCGGCTCCTCCCACTTCGCCGTGTTTGAATTCACCAGCGGCGATCCGTCGACCTTCAAGCTCGGGACCAACCCCAAGAAGG
>CAXSEK010000066.1:0-3812 GCA_964235625.1 uncultured Acetobacteraceae bacterium | reverse complement strand
GAATTCACCAGCGGCGATCCGTCGACCTTCAAGCTCGGGACCAACCCCAAGAAGGTGTATCCGTAGCGCGCGGGCGTTTCCGGTGCTGCGGGATTGGATCCGCCGGGCGACCGCGGTCGACTGGTTCCTGCTCGCGCTGCGGATCGTGGTGGTGGCGGTGGTCGCCACCGGGTTCGTAGCGGGGCTGCTGCACCCCCGCTACAACCGGGCGGAGTGGTTCTCCTTCCTCGCCTTCGGCCTGACCATTGGCGCGATCTACGCCCTGATCGCGTTGGGCTACACCATGGTCTACGGCATTCTCCGCATGGTGAACTTCGCCCATGGCGACGTGTTCATGTTCGGCTCCTACGCCTCCTGCTTCGCGTTGCTCGCCTGCAGCCGCGCCGGGCTGCTGGGCGAGGACCCGGCGCTGAGCTTCGCCATCGCCACCGCCGTGTGCATCGGCGTGTCGGGCGGCGTCGCCGTGCTGGTGGAGCGCGTCGCCTACCGGCCCTTCCGCCGCGGCCGCTCGCTGGCGCCGCTGATCAGCACGCTCGGCGTCTCCTTCGTGCTGGAATACTCAGCCCGCGGCATGTTCGGGGCGCAGAACAAAGCATTCCCGTCCATGCCGGCGATAGACGGCTTGGTGATGTTCGCCGGGTTCACGGTGCCGCGGGCGCAGATCGTCGTGGTGGTGGCCGCGGTGCTGACCATGGTGGTGCTGACGCTGATCGTGATGCGGACCAAGATCGGCACCGCCATGCGCGCGGTGGCGGAGGACAAGGACGCAGCCACGCTGATGGGCATCAACGTGGACCGCGTGATCGTGTTCACCTTCGCGCTGGGCGGCGCGCTGGCCGGGATCGCCGGGCTGCTCTACGGCCTGGTGTTCAAGCAGATCTCGTTCTTCATGGGCTTCTTCCTCGGCGTGAAGGGGTTCGGCGCGGCCGTGCTCGGCGGTATCGGCAACATCCCCGGCGCCATGCTCGGCGGCTACGCGCTGGGCCTGGTGGAGAGCCTCGGTCCGGCGGCGTTCCTGGAAGGCCTCGGCGTGCAATCGCCGTATCAGCTGCGGGACGCGATCGCCTACACGATGCTGGTGATGGTGCTGATCTTCCGCCCGCGCGGCCTGTTGGGCGAGCGGCTGTCCACAGCGCGGGCCTGATGGCCGGGTCGTTGGCCACGGCGCGGCGGCTCCCCTGGCTGCGGCTCGTCGCGTCTACGGCGCTGTGGATCGCGGCCACCTGCGCCTTCACGGTGCTCGTAGGGTTGTTCGGCCAATTCAGCAACCGCGCGCTGGTTGTTGGCATAATCGATATCGGGCACGCGCTGCTGCTGGCGATCGCGATGGGTGGCGGGGCCGTGCTGGCACGGCGCAAACCAGCCTGGACGGCGGTGCCTTCGGCAGCAGTGTCGGGTGTTTTCGCGGGCAGGTTCGTGATCGACCTGGTGTTCGCCGCCCGGGCCGCGAACCTGCGCTGGATGCTGGTTTCGCTCACGCCCGTAACGCTCAACCGCGTCGGCTTCGGACTACCGGGGTCGGAGGCAGCGCTGCTGCTTGCGGCCGCCGGTGGTGCTGCCGCGGCGCTAGGTGCGGCATTGGTGGTCTGTGCGCCGCTCGCGCGTCGGCTAGTGCTTGGCGCGCTTGGCGGCGTGGTCGTCGCCGGGCTGCTGCGGGAGCTGATCCGCAGCATCCTGGGCGGCGCTGGCGGGGTCGACGAGTGGGGCTTCAACTATGACGGGCTGCTGCCGCCCGGCGCGGCGGCGTCGGCGGCAATCGGCGCGCTGGTGACGGTGCGGCCAGGTGCGGCGGCCTTCGCCCGCCTTCCCCGTAATGCGAAGCGGGCGGCCAAGCTGCTGTGCCTGGCGCTGCTGCTGGCGCTGCCGGCGCTGACCAACGACTTCGTGGCGCAGGTCATGATGCTGGTCTGCCTGTACACGCTGATGGGGCTGGGCCTGAATATCGAGCTGGGGTTGGCGGGGCTGGTCGACCTCGGCTTCGTCGCATTCTTCGCCGTCGGTGCCTACACGGTGGCGTTGCTGACGGCGGGGCCGTCCGGCACCGGCGGGGTGCTGCCGTTCTTCGCCGCGCTGCCGTTCGCCATCGTGTTCGCGTCCTTGGCCGGGTTCCTGTTCGGGCTGCCGGTGCTGAAGGTGCGCGGCGACTACCTGGCCATCGCCACACTCGGCCTAGGCGAGATCATCCGCGTGCTGGTGCTGTCCGACATGCTCAAGCCGCTGCTGGGCGGGGCCCAGGGTATCGTGAACCTGCCCAAGCCGGTGCTGTTCGGCACGGTGCTCAGCTCCCCCACGCAGCTGTTCTACATGACGGCCTGCCTGACCGCCGCGGCCGGCTACATCGCCTGGCGGGTGCAGCATTCCGGCCTGGGCCGGCGCTGGCTGGCGGTGCGGGAAGACGAGGACGTGGCCCAGGCGCTCGGCATCGCGCTCGTGCGGGTCAAGCTGTCCGCCTACACCATGGGGGCGGCCTTCGCCGGGCTGGCGGGCGGCATCTTTGCCGGCATGGTCGGCTCGGTATTTCCGCAAAGCTTCCAGCTGCTGGTATCGGTCAACGTGCTGGCGATCCTGGTCGTGGGTGGCATCGGCAGCCTGCCCGGCGTGCTGATCGGTGCCGCCGCGCTGATCGGTGCGCCCGAGGTGCTGCGGGACCTGGGCGAGTACCGCTACCTGATCTACGGCCTGGTGGTGATCGCCGTGGTGCGGCTGAAGCCGGAGGGGCTGAGCCCGAAGGCTATCACCCACCGGGAGCTGGTATGAGCCCCCTGCTGCTTGACGCACGAGGCGTCACCAAGCGCTATGGCGGCCTGCTGGCGATCGACCGGGTGGACCTGGCGGTGCCGAAGGGTGCCATCCACGCCGTGATCGGGCCGAACGGCGCCGGCAAGACCACACTGTTCAACTGCCTCACCTCCTTCGTGCACCCGACCGCGGGCGAGGTCCATCTGGATGGCGTCCGGATCGACGGGTTGCGGCCGGATGTGGTGGCGGGCCACGGCATCGCGCGCACCTACCAGAACATCCGCCTGTTCCCCGACCTTACGGCGCTGGAGAACATCATGGTCGGGGTGGATGCCAAGCGGCCCGAATCGCTGCTCGGCGCGTTGCTGGCCACGCCGGCGCACCGCCGCCGGGTGCGCGACACGGTGGAGCGGGCGCGTGGGCTGCTGCTGGCGGTGGGCCTGGCCGGCCGGGGCGACCGGCTGGCGCGGCATCTGCCATACGGCGACCAACGGCGGCTGGAGATCGCCCGGGCCATGGCCATCGAACCCGTGCTGCTGCTACTGGACGAGCCCGCCGCCGGCATGAATCCCGTCGAGAGCCACGCGATGCTGGAGCTGATCCGCACCCTGCGGGACACTTACGGCCTGACCATCCTGCTGATAGAGCACCAGATGCGGGTGGTGATGGGCATCTCCGAACGAATCACCGTCCTGGACCACGGTGCCGCCATCGCGGAGGGCACCCCGGCCGAGATCCGCGAGGATCCGACCGTGATCACCGCCTATCTGGGCGCTCGCGCCGCCCGGCACGGGATGGACGCGCTGGAGGCGAGACCCTGAGTTCGTTGGTGGCAACCGGCCTGCATGTCAGCTACGGCAAAATCCGGGCGCTGCGCGGCGTGTCGCTGACGGTGCCAGAAGGGGCGATCTGCGCCGTGGTGGGCGCGAACGGCGCGGGCAAGACCACCATGCTGAACGCAATCTGCGGCCTGCGCACGCTGACCGGCGGCCGGGTGACGCTGGACGGGCGCGACGTTACGGCGGTGCCGGCGCACGACTTGGTGCCGCTCGGCCTGGTGCAGGTGCCGGAGG
>CAXSEK010000065.1:0-10031 GCA_964235625.1 uncultured Acetobacteraceae bacterium | reverse complement strand
ACCCTGCCGGTGAACACCTCGCCGGTGCTGCGGTCGACGATCTTGGTGGAGGCGCCCAGGAACACGCCCATGGACAGCACGCTGCCCTGCCCCACGACGACGCCCTCCGCCACTTCGGAGCGCGCACCGATGAAGCACTCGTCCTCGATCACCACGGGGGCGGCCTGCAGCGGCTCCAGCACGCCGCCGATCCCAGCCCCGCCGGAGATGTGGCACTTGCGGCCGATCTGGGCGCAGGACCCGACGGTGGCCCAGGTATCGATCATGGTGTCCGCGCCGACATGGGCGCCGACATTGACGAAGGAGGGCATCAGGACGACGCCGGGCGCGATGTAGGCGGAGCGCCGCACGACGGAGCCAGGCACGGCGCGGAACCCCGCCTCGCGGAACCGGTTGGCCCCCCAGCCGGCGGTCTTGAGCGGCACCTTGTCCCAGGCGCCCCCCTCTATCGCCGCTGAATCGTTCAGCCGGAAGGACAGCAGCACCGCCTTCTTCAGCCACTCATGCACGGCCCAGCCCGAGGCATCCGGGCTGACCACGCGCAGGCGTCCCGTATCGAGCGCCTCCAGCGCTGCCTCCACCGCATCGCGCGCGTCACCCTGGGTGGCCGCGGAGAGCGTATCGCGCCGGTCCCACAACGACTCGATGGTGGTGCGCAGGCTGGTGTCGTCCATCGTCCTGAAAGCCCTCTTTGGCGGTCCACGGCGGACCATGCGCAGGCCCCCTGGCGCTGTCAAACACCCGGCCGGCCTCGCCCTGCCCTTCCTAACGCCGCGTTTACCACTCCGGAGCAAGATCGCGGAAACGGGGACAGGACAGGCGCATGGACGAGCCGAAGGCAGGCGTGGCCGGGATCGCAGACGGGTTCTTGCCCCGTGCCATGCGGACAGGTGCGGCGCTGTTGCAGGGCGCGTTGCTGGACAGCCGCCAGCGCTGGCGGGATTTCGTGACGCTCGCGTCGGACATGGTGTTCGAGACGAATGCGGGCGGCGCGCTCGTCTTCGTCTCACCGGAGGAGGTGGCGGGTTGGCCGGCTGCCTCCCTGCTCGGCCAGCCGGGGGCCGCGCTGCTCGCGACCGAGGGTGACGGGTTCGATCCCTTCGCTGCCGGGGCACCCTTCCGCAACCGCCGAGCCTGGCTGCGGCGGCCCGATGGCAGTTCGGCCTGCTTCAGCTTCGCCGCCGCCCCGATGATGGCCGGCGGCGCATGCATCGGCATGCGCGGCGTGGCGCGGGACATGACGGTGCAGGACGCAGAGGACACCGCGATCACGGCCGCCCTGCGGCGCGGCGAGGTGGTGGAGCATATTCTCTGGCAGATGCGGCAGGAGGTGCTGGCGCCGCGCATGATGCAAGCCGTGCTCGAGGGGCTGGACGCGGCCTTGGGCGCCGCCGGCACGCTGGTGCTCAACCTGCTGGTGAGCCCGGGTCCGGACGCCGTGCTCCACCGGTCGGGCGCCGACGGGGCGGCCCTGCTCGCCGGCCTGTTCGACACGCTGCAAGCCGAGACGCTGGACCCGGTGATCGGGGTGATCGACGGCCACCCCGTCCTGACCTGCCCGAGCTACACTCGGTTTGGCGAGCGCGCCGGGCTGTGCGTCTGGCGGGAGGCCGGCGCCCCCGCCTGGACGGAGGAGGACGCGGCCCTTGCATCCAGCGTCACCGCGATCATGCGGGTGGTGCTGGAGCACGAAGCGATCCAGCGCGAGCTTGCCCTCCAGGCCCGAACCGATCCGTTGACCGGGCTGCTCAACCGACGCTCCTTCATGGAAGAGGTGACCCGCCGGATCGACCGTCTGGACCGCGAGCAGGTGCCGGGCACACTGATGTACGTGGACCTCGACAACTTCAAAGCCCTCAACGACCGCTGCGGACATGACGTGGGGGACGAGGCCCTGGTGCTGACCGCGGCGATGCTGCGCAACACCGTCCGCCCGACGGACCTGGTGGCCCGGCTCGGCGGGGACGAGTTCGTGCTGTGGCTGGACGCTTCGGACGAGTTGACGGCGGCGGAGCGGGCGGAACGCTTGCGGCTGGACGCGCCGGTGCTGCTGGCCGCCGGGCTGCCGCCGCTGGCCCCCGCTCTGTCCACCTCGATCGGCATTGCCGCGCGCCATCCGCATTTGGCCGAGTCGCTGGAGGACATCATGCGCCGTGCGGACAGCGCAATGTACGAGGTCAAGCGGGCCGGCCGTGGGCATTGGCGCGTCTCGCATGTCATGGCCACGCCCTGAGCGCGGCTGCCATGGCGTTCGCCGCCCAGGGACGGGCCACGATGGAAGTCGAAACGCGGGTCAAGCTGGCGGCGAGCCCGGCGACGCCGGCCGGGTTGCTGGCGGGGCTGGCCGCGGATGATGCTGTCACCGTGCGGGCCGCCGTCGCGCTGAACCCGTCCTTGCCGCTCGCCTCGCAGCAGCAACTCGCGGCCGACGCCGACGGGCGGGTGCGGCTGTTGCTTGCGCGCAAGCTGGCCAATGCGCTCCCGGGCTTGTCCGGCCCGAGCCAGGCCGAGATACGGGACCGGACATTGGCCATCCTTTCGGGCCTGGTGCGGGACGAGACGATTCGGATCCGCCAGGTGATCGCCGCCGCCCTGGCCGCCTTGCCAGACGTGCCGCGGGAGGCGGTGATCGCCTTGGCGCAGGACGGCGCGATCCCGGTGAGCGAACCGGTGCTGCGCCTGTCGCCGCTGCTCTCGGCGGAGGACCTGCTGGGCCTGCTCGCCGACCCGCCGCATAGCCTGACCGCCGCCGCCATCGCCTGCCGTGCCAACCTGCCCGAGGCGGTGGCGGATGCGATCGCCGCGACGGCCGACAGCCCCGCTATCCGGGCGCTGCTCGCCAATCCCTCCGCCGCGATCCGCGAGAGCACGCTGGACTCGCTGATTGCCCGCGCGCCTGCCGAGCCGGACTGGCATGCGCCACTGGTCCACCGGCCCTGCTTGCCGGACCACGCCGCACGGGCGCTATCGGAGATCGTCGCCGCGCATTTGTTGGGCGAGCTCGCGGCCAGGCCAGGCCTGCCTGCGGCGCTGATCGCGTCCATCCGCCAGCGCCTCGACGGCGCGGCTGCGGCAGCCCGGCCGGTGGCGGCCCAGACGGACGGGCATCTCGTGGCCGAGGCGCGCCGGCTGGATGAGCGTGGCGTGTTGGATGAGGCACAAATGCTGGCGGCCTTGCGCGCCGGGGAGCATAGCCGGGCCTGCGTCCTGCTGGCCGTCGCCGCTGCCGTGCCGTTGAGCGTGGTGCAACGCGCTGCCTCGCTGCGCAGCGCCAAGGGCCTGGCGAGCCTGGTCTGGAAAGCGGGCTTCTCCGCCCGCGCCGCCGCACCGGTGCAGACGGCGATCGGCAAGATCGCTCCCAGCGCCCTGCTGGCCGCCACGCCGTCGGGTGCGTTTCCGCTGACGCCGGATGAGATGCGCTGGCAGCTGGACTTCCTCAGCGGCAACGGACGGTGAGCTGGATCGCTGCCGGCGCTTCCCGGAGATGCCCGATCATGCCCCTTGGCGAACGATGCCCAAACCGCAGATACTGCGCTCAGCATAAATCCGGGATACATCCGCCATGGCCACGAAGTTCGGTCTCGCCCAGCCCGTCCGCCGCGTCGAGGATCCTCGGCTGCTGAAGGGCGACGGCCGCTACACGGACGATATCGCCCTGCCCGGCATGCTGTTCGGCGCCGTGCTTCGCTCGCCGCACGCTGCGGCAAATCTCGGCGCGATCGACACGGCCGCCGCGCTGGCGGTGCCCGGCGTCGTCGCGGTCTACACGGGTGCCGACCTGGAGGCGGACGGCATCGGCGGCCTGCCTTGCGCCATCCCGCTCAAGAACCGGGACGGCTCCCCCCGCTTCGACCCGCCGCACCCCGTGCTGGCGCGCGAGGCGGTGCGCCACGTGGGTGACCCGGTCGCCTTCGTGGTCGCCGAGACGCTGAAGGCCGCGCGCGACGGCGCCGAGGCGATTGGCGTCGAGTATGACGTGCTGCCCTCCGTGACCGACCTCGCCGTCGCGACCGACCCCGGCCAGCCGGCGGTTTGGACCGACGCGCAGCACAACACCTGCTTCGATTGGGAGACGGGCAACAAGGAACGGGTCGAGGAGCTGTTCCTGGGCGCCGCCCACGTCACGCGGCTGACGGTGGTCAACAACCGCATCGTCGTGAACAGCATGGAGGCGCGCGCCGCCTTGGCCGACTACACCGATGGCCGCTGGACGCTGCACACCAACACGCAAGGCGGCTGGGTCATCAAGTCGCTGCTCGGCAAGGCGGTGTTCCAGGTGCCGGAGGAGCAGTTCCGCGTCGTGACGCCGGACGTGGGCGGCGGCTTCGGCATGAAGCTGTTCCTGTATGCCGAGCACGTGCTGACCTGCTACGCCGCCCGCAAGCTCGGCCGTCCGGTGAAGTGGGCCAGCGAGCGGTCCGAGGCGTTCCTGTCGGACACCCAGGGCCGAGACAACATCACCGCCGGTGAGATCGCGCTCGACAAGGACGGCCGGTTTCTCGCGATGCGCACGCGCAACGTGGCGAACATGGGCGCCTACCTGTCCACCTTCGCGCCGATGATCCCGACCATGGCGGGCACCAAGGTGCTGGCGAGCGTGTACGGCTTCCAGGCGATCTACGTCAACGTCATCGGTGTGTTCACCAACACCGTCCCGGTGGACGCGTACCGCGGCGCCGGGCGCCCGGAGAGCAACTACGTCGTCGAGCGGCTGATCGATGCCGCAGCGCGCGAGATCGGCATGGACCGGATCGCGATCCGCAAGCTGAACATGGTCAAGCCGGAGGCCATGCCGTTCGTCTCGGCGATGAAGCAGACCTACGACAGCGGCGACTTCGTCCGCGTGCTGGACGCGGCGCTCGCCAAGATCGCTTGGGACGGCTTCGAGGGCCGCCGCGCGGCCAGTGCCGCAAAGGGCAAGAAGCGCGGCATCGGCATGGCCTACTACCTCGAGGCGACCGGCGGCGCGCCGACGGAGCGGGCGGAGATCAAGTTCGCCGCCGACGGCTTCGTGGACGTGTATGTCGGCACGCAATCCACCGGCCAGGGTCACGAGACGGCCTATGTCATGCTGACCGCGGACCAGCTCGGCATTGACGGCGACAAGATCCGCATCCTGCAGGGCGACACGGACAGCATCCCGACCGGCGGCGGCACGGGCGGCGCCCGCAGCCTGTACTCGGAGGGGCAGGCGATCCTGGTGACTGCAGCGAGCGTCATCGAGAAGGGCAAGCTCGCCGCCTCCGAGGCGCTCGAGGCGGCCGTGGCCGATATCGAGTTCACGGCCGGCCGGTTCGCCGTGGTCGGCACGGACAAGGGGATCGACATCCTCAGCCTCGCCGCGGCCCAGCTGGGCCGGGTGGCACGCGGCGAGGTAGCGACGACCCTGGACGCGGCGGAGATCGCCAAGATCGAGAGCCACACCTTCCCGAACGGCTGCCACATGGCCGAGGTCGAGGTCGATCCGGACACCGGCATGGTGGACGTCAAGCGCTACATCGTGTGCGACGACGTGGGCAAGGCAATCAACCCGTTGATCGTCCGCGGCCAAGTGCATGGTGGCGTGGCGCAGGGCTACGGACAGGCGGTGCTGGAGCACACGGCCTATGACCCCTCCTCCGGCCAGCTACTATCCGGCAGCTTCATGGACTACGCCCTGCCCCGCGCCTCCGACCTGCCGAATATCGAGGTGGACCTGATCGAGGTGCCCTGCGGCACCAACCCGCTCGGTGTGAAGGGTGCGGGCGAGGCAGGGGCGGTCGGCAGCCCACCAGCCATGATCAACGCGATCGTGGACGCGATGGCGAGCGCCGGGGTGACGGCAATCGACATGCCGGCGACGCCGGAAAAGGTGTGGAAGGCGCTGCGCGCAGCCTAGAGAAGCTTTCTCCCTCTCCCGTCCGTCACGGGAGAGGGCCGGCTAGACACTTTCAAGTGGCAGCCACCACCACCCGCTCCGCATGAGTGAACACCTCAAACCCGTCGCTTCGTGCCACCGCCACCAACGTGATCCCCGCCGCATCCGCGACGCGGATCGCCAACGCCGTCGGCACCGACACGGCCGCTAGTAGCCCGATCCCCGCCCCGGCCGCCTTCTGGATCAGCTCCACCGATACCCGGCTGGTCAGCAGCAGGATCCCGCTCGCAGGGTCCTCGCCCTGGCGCAACAGCGCGCCAGTCAGCTTGTCCAATGCGTTGTGCCGCCCGACATCCTCTCGCACCGCCAGCAAAGCTCCGCGCCAGAACCCGGCCGCATGCACCGCCCGCGTCTGATGGTTCAGCACCTGCGCCGGGTGCAAGCTCGCGACCGCCTCGGACACCTCCGCCGCGGTCCAACGGCGCCCGGCCCGCACGCGAGGCGGTTCCCGCATGGCGTCAGCCAGGCTGTCCATGCCGCACAGGCCGCAGCCGGTCGGGCCGGCGATGTGGCGGCGCCGGCGCTCCAGCGTCACCATCCGCTCGGGCGCGATCCACATGCGCAACTCGATGCCGAGCGGGGCTGGCACCACGTCCAGCTCCTCGATCTGGTCAGCCTCGTCGATGATATTCTCGGCGCGGCTGAATCCGGCAGCGAAATCTTCCAGGTCCTGCGGCGTGGCCATCATCACCGCATGGGTCGTGCGGTTATAGGTGAGGGCCACCGCCACTTCCTCGGGCACGGACCGCTCGCCGGGGTCGGCGCCATTGCGCCACGTGGGAACGCGGACCGCGGGCGGGGCTACTCCGCCGCCACTTGCGCGAGGCCCGCCTGCGGGATCAGGGCCAGCAGCGCCGCTTGGCTCATCCGGGTGCAGAAATCGCCGAATCCCTCGTCTCCTTCCCGCCGCGTGCTCCAGGCAGCGACCAACGGCTCCAGGGTGGCGCCGATCTCGGCCAGCTTCACGCGTTCCAGCAGCTTGAATGACAGTCGTGTGCCGGCGAAATCACCGCCGACGAAGATGGCATACTCGCCGGGCACCCGGCCCACCAGGCCGATATCGCCAGCATAGGGCCGCACGCATCCGTTCGGGCAGCCGGTGATGCGCAGGCTGATGCGCTCGCCCACCATCCCATGCCGGGCCAGCACCTGCTCGATATCGGCGATGATCGGCTGGCGCACCCGCTCCGCCTCGGTCAGCGCCAGCCCGCAGAACGGCAGGGCGGTGCATGCGAGCGTCCAACGAGAGAGCGGCGTCAGCGCCTCGGCCTGCACCACGCCGCGTGCCCGCATGATGGCGTCTACGGCCGCTCGGTCGGCGTCCGCCACGTTGCTGAGCAGCACGTCCTGCTGTGGCGTGAACACGGGATCGAGCGCGAACCGCTCCACCGCCTCGCGCAAAGCCGCCCGGAGCTCGCCCGCGATCCGGCCGGACTCGACGGGAAGGCCCAGCCACCAGCGTCCGTCGCCCTGCTCATGCCAGCCGAGCAGCTCCGGGAGCTGGAACGGCGGCAGCTCGCGCGGCGGCTGGAGCGCGAGGCTGTAGACCTGGGTCAGCTGCTCCCGCACCCAGGGCAAGCCGCGGTCGTCCACCACGTATTTCAGCCGGGCCCGTCGGCGGTCGGTGCGGTCGCCGTTATCGCGCTGCAGGCCGATCACGGCGACCGCCGCATCCCACAGCTGCTCCGGCGCAATGAAGCCTACCGCGGAGGCGATGCGCGGGTAGGTGGTGGGCTTGTTGTGGGTCATGCCCTGCCCGCCACCGACATAGACCTGGTAGCCCTGCAGCACGTCACCCTCGAACAGCGCGACGAAGCCGAGATCGTTTGCCAGCACGTCGACCGTGTTGTCCGCCGGATGCACCAGGCCGATCTTGAACTTCCGCGGCAGGTAGGTCGCCCCGTAGACCGGTTCCTCCAACGGCGCGTCGCTCGCCTCCTCGTCGAGGAAGATCTCGTAATATCCGCGGCTTCGCGGCAGCAGGCGGGTCGAAAGCATCACCGCATCGGCCGCCAGCCGGGCATGGACGGCGTCGCGCCGTGGCGCCGGTGTTGTCATGACGTTGCGCACCACGTCCCCGCAAGCGGCGTAGGTGGTAAGCAACGCGTGGTTTATGGCGGCGATCTCGGGCTTCAGGTTACCGATGGTAGTGCCGTGGAACTGGATGCCCTGGCGCGAGGTGATCTTGAGCGTGCCGTTGGCGTAGCGGCCGGCGATGCTGTCCAGCGCCAGGTACTGCGCCCCCGTCATCACGCCGCCCGGGGCGCGGACGCGGACCATGAACTGCCATTCCTTGTCCTGCCCGGCCTGCTTGCGGACGGTGGCGGTGTCGCGGTCGAACTGCTCGTAGGTCCCATGGAACTTCAGCAGGTTGTAGGCGCCTTCCGAGACGCCGCCGCGCGGTGCGCCGGTCAGTTCCTCGGCGATGGAGCCGCGCAGGCCCTTGCTGCCCGCCTTCAGCGTCTCCGCGCCGGACAGCTTCCGGACCCGATCCATGCCAGGCTACTTTCCAGCCGTGCCGAGGTCTACGTAGCGGAGGTAGGGCTTCATCGCCTCCCAACCCTGGGGGAAGCGCTCCTTGGCGTCGGCGTCGGACACGCTGGGCACGATGATGGCGCGCTCGCCGGGCTGCCAGTTCACGGGTGTCGCCACCTTGTGCTTGTCGGAGAGTTGGAGGCTGTCGATCACGCGCAGGATCTCGGGGAAGTTGCGCCCGGCGGAAGGCGGGTAGGCCAGCGTCATGCGCACCTTCTTCGCAGGGTCGATCACGAAGACCGAGCGCACGGTGAGGGCCGCGTCCGCCTCGGGGTGGATCATGCCGTAGAGCGTACTGACCTTTCGGTCGACATCTGACAGCATGGGGAAGTTCACGGCCGAGCCGGTGACATCCAGGATGTCCGCGTTCCAGGTCGCGTGATTGTCCAGGCTGTCAACAGACAGGCCTAGGACCTTGGTGTGGCGACGGTCAAACTCGGACTTCAAACGGGCGACCTCGCCCAACTCCGTGGTGCAGACGGGGGTGAAATCCTTGGGATGGCTGAACAGGATGCCCCAGTTGCCGCCCAGCCAATCGTAAAAGCGGATGGGGCCCACGGTCGAGTCCTGCTCGAAATCGGGCGCCGTCTGGCCGAGTTGGACAATCATTCCCGCACTCCTGCTACATCGCAGAGATCATGCAGGAGGCAATGAGGGTCAACGGCCCCGGTCAAAAAGCAGGAGTTTGGCTGCCGGCAGGGTCTTGGGCCGAACAGTATGCTCCGCTAGCGGCTTCTGGGAGCCAGGGATGCCACGTGATACCTAGCCCGCGGCACGGCATTGGCATAAAGCTGCACCAGTGAGCCGTCATGTCGCCACAAATCCCGTCGAGATCACCTCCATGAGCTGCGCCATCGCGGTGATGGCCAAGGCACCGCGCCCTGGCCATTCGAAAACCCGCCTGTCCCCCCCGCTGACCCCGGACGAAGCCCGCGACATGAGCGCGGCCTTCCTGCGGGACATCACGGAAAACATCCGGCTCGCGTCGCAAGATGCTGACATAACGGGATACATCGCCTACGCCCCAGTGGGGCTGGAAGCGCTGTTCGACGGTCTCCTAGCCGAGGGTACCCAGTTGCTGCTCGCGGACGGCGCCGGCACCATGCCGGCGGGAGTCGAGGGGTTCGGGCGCTGCCTGCTGGATGCAACGCGCGCGCTGTTCGCCCGCGGGCACAGTGCCGTGTGCGTGCTGAACTCGGACAGCCCAACCCTGCCGACGGCCTGCCTGGTGCAGGCGGCGCAGCATCTGCCCGGCGGCACCGACCGGGTCGTGCTCGGGCCGGCTGAGGATGGTGGCTACTATCTGCTCGGGATGACGGCGCTGCACGAACGGCTCTACGCCGGCATCGCCTGGAGCACCGAGCGCGTTACTGCGCAGACCCGCGCCGCCGCCGCCGCAATCGGGCTGCCCGCGCACGAGTTGCCCGCCTGGTACGACGTGGACGACCGCGCCGCCCTGCACCGCCTGATCGCCGACCTCGATTCAGGCATCGGGTTCGCCGCCCCCGCGACCGCGGCCTGCGTGGAGCGGCTGGCGCTGCGCGAGCAGTCTCTCGCCGAAGCCTCGACCGCGACCGGA
>CAXSEK010000064.1:0-10058 GCA_964235625.1 uncultured Acetobacteraceae bacterium | reverse complement strand
CCCCGGCTGGGATTGCCACGGCCTGCCAATCGAGTGGACGGTCGAAGAGGAGTCCCGCCGCACCGGCCGCGACACAGACGCCGTGCCGGTGCTGGATTTCCGCGCCGAGTGCCGCGCCTACAGCCAGGGCTGGCTGGACATCCAGACGGCGGAGTTCAAGCGATTGGGCGTCACCGGGGACTGGGTCGGGCGCTACGCCACGATGGATTTCGCGGCGGAGGCGGCGATCGCCGGCGAGATCGGCAAGTTCCTGCTCAATGGCGCGCTGTATCGCGGCTTGCGCCCGGTGATGTGGTCCGTCGTGGAGAAGACGGCGCTGGCCGAGGCCGAGATCGAGTACCACGAGCATCGCAGCGACACGGTGTGGGTGCGCTTCCCGATCCTGGGCGGACCGCTCGCCGGCACGTCCGCGGTGATCTGGACCACCACGCCCTGGACCATGCCCGGCAACCGCGCGCTCGCCGCCGGGGCCGCGATCGACTACGCGCAGATCCGGGTGGACAGCGTGCAGGAGGGTTCGCTCGCCCGGCCTGGCGAGATGCTGCTGGTGGCGGAGGGCCTGATCGGGGCCGTGTGCGAGGCCACCGGGATCGCAACGCACCACGTGCTGCAGGTGGTACAGGGCGCCAGCCTGGAGGGCACGCTGGTCGCCCACCCGCTGCGGGGCACGGCGGGTGCGAAGGGCGGCTACGACGACGACCGCCCGATCCTGCTCGGCGACTTCGTCACTACCGAGCAGGGCTCCGGCCTGGTGCATCAGGCGCCGGCCCATGGCGAGGAGGATTTCGCGCTGTGCCGGGCTCACGGCATCGCGGTGCCTGAGACCGTGGGGGAAGACGGCCGTTACACACCGACCGTCCCTCTGTTCGCCGGGCTGCACGTGTTCAAGGCGGCGGGCCCGGTCGGGGCGGCGCTGGAGGCGGCGGGGGGGCTGCTGGCGCGCGGCGTGCTGCTGCATTCCTACCCGCATTCCTGGCGCTCCAAGGCGCCGCTGATCTACCGCGCCACCCCACAATGGTTCATCCGCATGGACGGGCCGGAGCAGATCCGTGCCCGCGCGCTGGACGCGATCGACGCCACCCTGTTCGTGCCGCCGCAGGGCCGCAACCGCATCGCCGCCATGGTCGCCGGCCGCCCCGATTGGTGCATCAGCCGGCAGCGTGCCTGGGGCGTGCCGATCCCCGTCTTCGTCGACCGTGCCACCGGCGAGCCGCTGCGTGACCCGGCGGTGGTCGCCCGCGTGATGGAGGCTTTCGCCGCCGAGGGTGCGGATGCCTGGTTCGCCTCACCCGCCTCCCGCTTCCTAGGCGAGGGGCGCGACCCAGCCGGCTACGAGCAGGTGACGGATATCGTGGATGTGTGGTTCGAGAGCGGTTCCACCCACGGTTTCGCGCTGGCGGACCGGGGCTTGCCCTGGCCGGCGGATTTGTACCTCGAAGGGTCGGACCAGCATCGCGGCTGGTTCCAGTCCTCCCTGCTGGAGGCGATCGGCACCCGGGGTGCCGCGCCGTTCAAGGCGGTGCTGACCCACGGCTTCGTGCTGGACGAGGCCGGCCGCAAGATGAGCAAGTCGCTCGGCAACGTCACCGCGCCGCAGGAGGTGAGTGACAAGTATGGTGCCGACATCCTGCGCTTGTGGGTGATGACCGCGGATACCACCGAGGATCTGCGCATCGGCCCCGAGATACTGAAGCAGCAGGCCGAGCTGTATCGCCGCCTGCGCAACACGCTGCGCTGGCTGCTGGGCTCGCTGGCCGGGTGGACCGAGGCCGAGCGGGTCGAGCCCGCGGACATGCCGGAGCTGGAGCGCTGGGTGCTGCACCGGCTGGCGGAACTGGACGGCCGGATGCGGCGCGCGCTGGACACGCATGACTGGACCGGGGTGTATCCCGAGCTCCACAATTTCTGCTCGGCCGACCTCTCGGCGTTCTACTTCGACATCCGCAAGGACACGCTGTACTGTGACCGGCCAGACAATTTGCGCCGTCGCTCTGCCCGGACGATGCTAGATATACTGCACCGATACCTGACGAAATGGCTTGCGCCCGTGCTGGTCTTTACGGCGGAGGAAGCTTGGGCCGCACGGTTTGGTGAGGAACAAAGTGTTCATCTTCAGGATTGGCAAGCAGCACCGTTCGACTGGCTCAACCCGGAACTCGGCGGACTAATGGATAATCGCCGTTACGTCCGTGGGACGATGACAACGGTTTTGGAGATTGCTCGTCGAAACGGGCTGATTGGTTCATCACTAGCTGCCTCTTTGGGAGTTGTTCCCTCTGCCTTGATCTTCGGAGACGAGAAGTTGTGGGCAGAGTATGCGATCGTTAGTGAAGTCCGGAAAAGTAGCGGAGCCTCCGACGAGGTGGCCAAGGCGCCGGGCGATAAATGCGCCCGTTGCTGGAAGGTGCTGCCCGAGGTCGGCTCGCACGCGGCGCACCCGACGCTGTGCCTGCGCTGTGCGGATGCGGTGGAGAGTGGGCTGGTCGGTCAGCCCCGCGCGAGTGCGGCGGCATGAGCCGGAACCGGTTGACCGGGATGGGCCTGGTGGCGCTCGCCCTGGTGCTGGCCGCGGACCAGGCCAGCAAGCTGTGGATCCTGGAGGGCTTGCGACTGCCGCAGCTCGGCCGGGTCGATCTATTGCCGGTGCTGAGCTTCACCATGGTGTGGAACCCGGGCGTCACGTTCGGGCTGTTCCGGGCGGACGGCGCGTGGGGGCCGCTGCTGCTGGTGGGGGTCGCCGTCGCGATCGTGGCGGCGCTGGCGGTGTGGCTGCGCCGCGCGGAATCGACGCTGGTGGCGGTGTCGCTGGGAGCCATCGCCGGCGGCGCCGTGGGCAACGTGATCGACCGGCTGCGTTTCGGCGCGGTGGTGGATTTCATCCACCTCCATGCCGGCGGCTGGAGCTGGTACGTGTTCAACGTGGCCGATGCCGCGATCGTCTGCGGCGTGGGTGCGCTGGTGCTGGACGGGCTGCTGCCGGCCCGGCGCGCGACCAGGGTGAGCCCCGAGGACCATCTTGCAGAGCCGGGCCCGGCGGAGCTATGACGCGATCATGACGCAGATGCGCACCTTATTGACGCTGGTGACCGTCGCGAGCGGCCTGGCCCTGGCCGGCTGCGGCGACGATCTGTCCCGCACGATCGGCTTGACGCGGGACGCGCCGGACGAGTTCACCGTCACCACACGGGCGCCGCTGTCGATGCCGCCGGATTTCGCACTGCGTCCGCCGCGCCCCGGGGCCTCCCGGCCGCAGGAGCTATCGGAGCGGCAGCAGGCCGAGGCGACGCTGTCTCCCACGGTGGCGTTGGGCGGCACGCCGGCCGGCACGTCGCCGGGCCAGCGGGCGCTGGTCGCCGCCGCCGGGCCCGCCGCGCCGCGCGACATCCGCAACCAGGTTGACGCCGACTCGCAGCTGGACCAGCCCGGCCGCTCCTTCACCGACCGGCTGATGTTCTGGAAGCCGGCCCCGCAGGCCGGCACGCCGGTCGATCCGGGGCGTGAGAGCCAGCGGCTGCGGCAGAATGCGGCGCTGGGCGCCAGCGTGCAGGCTGGCGATACACCGATCATCCAGAGGCGGCAGCAGGGGCTGCTCGACTCGATCTTCTAGCGATGCGGCAGCCAGCGGCCATTTCACCTGGACTGACCGCTATGGCAGCGACATCGAACGCCTGATGTTCAGCAGCGACCATCGCAGCTTCGCCGGGTCGGGGGGCGTCGATACGTTCGATCCGCGCAACCCCGTCTACGGCACGCCTGGCGGCACTTGCTCATCCGCCGCGGTCAGCTTGACGACGCCGGCACAAGGCCCCGTTGCGGGCTGATTGCTGCTAGACTGCGGTGATGGAGTCGCCCGTCCCTCACAGTCCGACGTTCGACGACCCCCGACTGACGTCTGTCAGGCGCCTGCCGGACCATTTGGTCGATCGGATCGCGGCCGGCGAGGTGATCGAACGGCCGGCGGCGGTGGCCAAGGAGCTGGTGGAGAACGCGATCGATGCCGGGGCGCGCCGCATCACGGTTGTTTTGGCGCGCGGCGGCATGGACCGCATCGAGGTCACCGATGACGGCATGGGCATGGCGCCCGACTCGCTGGCCCTGGCAGTGCAGCGGCATTGCACGTCCAAGCTCGCCTGCGACCAGCTGATCCGCATCATCACGCTGGGCTTCCGCGGCGAGGCGCTGCCCTCGATCGGGGCTGCAGCGCGGCTGCAGATTACCTCTCGCCCGCCCGGAGCGGACCATGCTTGCCGCATTCGGGTGGAGGGCGGCGTTGCCAGCGCGGTCGGGCCTGCTGCCGGACCGGCCGGCACGCAGGTGCTGGTGGCGGACCTGTTCTTCGCCACTCCGGCCCGCCGCAACTTCCTGAAATCCGCCCGCGTCGAGGCCGATCACGCGGAGGCGGCGGTGCGCCGGCTCGCCTTCGCGGTGCCGCGCGTGGCGATGCGGCTGGTCAGCGACGAGCGCGTGGTGTTCGACTTGCCGGCGCAGGACGCGGCGTCCCGGGTGGCGGCGCTGCTCGGCCCGATGGTGGCGCAAGCGGGCATGAGCCTCGGCCGCGAGCTGCTGCCAGTGGAGGGGCAGCGCGACGGACTCGCGCTATGCGGGTACGCAGCCCCGCCCGCGCTGAGCCGCGCCACCGCCGCCGGGCAGTCGCTGGTGGTGAACGGCCGGCCGGTGACCGACCCGGTGCTGCGCACGGCGGTGCGTGTGGCCTATCGCGACGTGATCGCCGCCGGGCGCCACGCCGCGGTGGCGCTCGACCTCACCGTGCCGGCGGAGGCGGTGGACGTGAACGTGCATCCGGCGAAGACCGAGCTGCGGTTCCGCGATCCGGACGCCGTACGCGCGCTGGTCATCGGCGCGTTGCGGCGCAGCCTGGGTGGCGGGGCAGGCATGGCGATGCCGCAGGCCGGGTTCCGCCCCTCGTTCGGCCGCCCCGCTTTGCGCCTGGTATCCCCCGCCCCCCACCATGGCGCGCCGGGACCCGGGTTCGCAGAGCCTTCACTCGCCTTTGCCCCCGCTGCGCGGCCCATGACGCCCGAGCCAGCGCCCTCGCCGCATCCACTCGGGGCCGCGGTGGCGCAGGTGCTGGACACCTACGTGATCGCGGTGGCGGGAGATGGCAGCCTGGTGCTGGTGGACCAGCACGCCGCGCATGAGCGGCTGACCCACGAGGCCTTGGCCGCACAGCACCGTGATGGCGGCGTGCGCAGCCAGGCCTTGCTGCTGCCCGCCGTGGTCGATCTGCCGCCGTCGGACGCGGCCCGGTTGCTGGGCCAGGCGGAGGCGCTGCACCGGTTGGGCCTGGAGCTGGAGGCGTTCGGCCCCGGGGCCGTGCTGGTGCGCGCGCTACCGGCGCTGCTGTCGGCGCACGGGCCACCCGACCCGGCGCCGTTGCTGCGCGACCTTGCCGACGAGCTGGCGGCGTGCGGCGAGGCGACCGCGTTGGAAGCCAGGCTGGACGCCGCCATCGCCCGCTTGGCCTGTCATGGCAGCGTCCGGGCCGGGCGGCGGCTGAACATGGCGGAGATGAACGCGTTGCTGCGCCAGATGGAGGCGACCCCGCGCGCCGCCACTTGTTCGCATGGCCGCCCGACCGTCCTGCGGCTGAGCCGGGCGGAGATCGAGGCGCTGTTCGGCCGGCGCTGAGGCGCCCCATGAACTTTGGCGCGGCCGACGGCGTTGGCGGCGGGTGAAGGCACTCCTGTACATCTTCGTCGCCGTGGCCGGTGCACTGACCTCGGTGGAGGCTGGCTCCAACGCGAAGTTCACCAAGACGATGGGCGGCCCTTGGTGGCCGTCCATCCTGTTCTCGCTGATCTCACTCGGCTGCCTCGCGGTCGGCACGGTGGTGGCAGGGGGCGGGCTGCCGACGGCCAAGCTGGCGGAGGTGCCGTGGTGGGGGTGGATCGGCGGGGTGATCAGCGCGATCTACATCGTCTCCATGCTGGTGGCACCGGGCCAGCTGGGCGCGGGGCTGTTCACCGGGCTGACCGTCACGGCCGCGGTGCTGACCTCGATAGCGCTCGACCATTGGGGCCTGGTCGGGTTCCCGGTGCACGCGGCGGGTGCCGGCCGGCTGATCGGCGCCGCACTGATGGTCGCCGGCCTGGTTTGCGTTGCCGCGTTTTGAGGCAGCTCAGCCACACGCTCACGGTGGAGACGGCTGGCAAGGGGCTGGTCCCGGTCACGGCGCCGGTTTCGGCCTGGGTGGCGCAGGCGGGAATCGAAACCGGGCTGCTGACGGTGTTCATCCGCCATACCTCGGCCTCGCTGCTGATGCAGGAGAACGCCGACCCGACAGTGCGCGCCGACCTCGAAGCGTTCTTCGCTTGGCTGGTGCCGGAGAATGTCGGCTACCGCCATGACACGGAGGGACCGGACGACATGCCCGCCCATATCCGCGCCGCGCTGACCCAGACGCAGCTGAGCATCCCGGTCGTCGCCGGTGCGACAGTGCTAGGCACCTGGCAGGGTCTGTATGTGTGGGAGCACCGGCGTGCGCCGCACCGGCGCGAAATCGTGCTGCATCTGTTGGGCGAGTGAGCCGCCGGCACCTGGTCACCAATGCCTGCCTCCGTTCGCAATGCCCGCGGACGGTCCCGCGATGAGCGTCTCGGTGGAGATTATGAAGTCGCAGGCGTGGAGGTCCAGGAACTTCGCCTCGTCCGGGCGAACCTTCGCCATGTACTCGGCGTCACTGAAGCAACGGGCGAGTGCGTCCACATCGTCGAACCAGAGTTCGGTGATGCCGTCATATTTCACCGGCGGCAGGCCGGGCAGTTCGACCGGCATCGCGTGTTGCTGGACGTAGCGGCGGACTGTCGCCTTGACGACCGCGACCGACATGAACAATGGCGCGTGCTGCGTCCTGTGATAGTCGACGAACTCATCGTGGCCGAGCGACGGGTTGCGTTTGAGCAGGATCGTGAACTTGACCATGGCAGAGCTCCTGGCTGGTCAGCCACACCGGCAACGGCCGACCGATGGGCTGACAAGAGTTCCTGCGACTGGACCGCGCGGGATGCAAGGCGTCTTACAAAAGGGAACTAGGATACCATGAGCGGAAAGCGGCGGCCGCGGGCTCGGCAGACGGTGCTGCGGCTGCGGATCAAGGTGTGGGATGCGCCGACCCGGCTGTTCCATGTCGCCATCGTGCTGCTGATCGCGTCGAGCTACGTCACGATCCACTACGCGTCGGGCGCGAACGTCGAATGGTTGATGGCCCTGCACCGGCTGTCCGGCTACGCGATGCTCAGCTTGCTGCTGTTCCGGCTGGCCTGGGGCTTCGTCGGGAGCGAGACGTCGCGGTTCAGCCACTTCCTCGGCAACCCGCTGGAGGGCCTGCGGCACCTTCGGCAGTTCGGGCGGCGGGAGCCGGACGACCAGGTGGGCCACAATGCCGCTGGTGGCTGGATGGTGCTGGTCCTGCTCGTGACGTTGGGGGTGCAGGCGGTGAGCGGCCTCTTCACGTTCGACGACGTGCCGGAGGGTCCGCTCGGGGGCACGGTCAGCGAGGTGACGGCATATTGGCTTACGTCGGTGCACCGGGCCAACTTCACCGTCGTCCTGGTGCTGATGGGGCTGCATGTGCTGGCGGTCACGGCCTATGCCGTGGTCAAGCGGCAGAACTTGGTGTGGCCGATGATCACGGGCCGCAAGCGCCTGCCGGGTGCGACGCGGCAGCCGCGGACGGCGTCGCCTTTGCTGGCTATGCTGCTGGTGGTGCTGGCCGGCTGCGTTGTCTGGGTGGTGGTGACGCGCGTCTAGGGGAGCTGCTTCAATCGGCCAGCACCCTGGCCACCTCGGCGCGCAGGCCGGGCAGCACGTCGGTCACGAACCAGGGGTTGCGGGTTTCCCAGACCCCCGTGCGCCACGAGGGGTGTGGCAGGGGGAAGTAGCGGGGCAGGTAGTCCCGCCAGGCGCGCACGCGGTCCGTCATCATGCCGCGGCCGAGCGCGTCCACCTGCGCGTAGCTGCCCACCAGCAGCGTCAGGCGCAGCTGCGGCATCAGAGCCAGCAGGCGGTGGCGCCAGAGCTGGGCGCATTCCGGACGGGGTGGGCAGTCGCCGCCATTCGGGAGGCGGCCCGGGTAGCACAGGCCCATCGGCAGGATCGCGACCTGTGCGCCATCGTAAAACTGCTCCGGCGTCATGCCGAGCCAGCCGCGCAGCCGCTTGCCGCTCTCGTCGGTCCAAGGCGTGCCGCTGGCGTGCACCTTGGTGCCGGGTGCCTGGCTGGCGATCAGCACTCGGGCGGTGGTGGACACGCGCAGGATCGGGCGGGGGCCGAGCGGCAGCACCGCCGCACAGGCCGTGCAGGCGCGCGCCTCGGCCGCGACGATCTCCAGCGCTGCCTGGCCGGCAGGCTCCAGCGCCGCCTGGCCGGCGGGTTCCAGCGCCGCCTGGCCGGCGGGGTCGAGCGCGTCAGCCAAGGGGATACTCGACCTCGGCTGTGTAGACGGCACCATCCTTGCCGAGCTGGGAGCTGAACAGGGTGAAATGGTCTACCGCCACCGGCTCGGATCGTAGCAGGTTATGTGCCTGCACCCACTCCACCAGCTTGCCCGGCGGCGTGTTGTCCAGCCGGGCGAGCGTCACGTGCGGGGTGAAGCGGCGGCGTTCCGGCTCGAAGCCGATGCGCTTCACCGCCGTCTCAATTTTGTTTTGCAAGTGCTCCAACGGCTGGCTGCGCTCGGCACCGGCCCACAAGGCCTGCACCCGGCCCGCCTTCTCAAAGCAGCCGACACCGCTGAGCTGCAGGCTAAAGCCGCGCCCGCGCAGTGCCGCCAGCGCGTCGTCCAGCTCCTCCGCGCGGTGGCCCGGCATTTCGCCCAGGAAGCGCAGCGTCAAATGGAGGTTCTCGGGCGGCAGCCAGCGCGCGCCGGGCAGCGCCGTGGCCAGGCGCAGGAGCCGGGCGCGGGTCGCCTGCGGGAGGGCGAGGGCGACGAACAGCCTCACGACGCAGCCGGGACCTCGCGTAGCAAGTGCTCCACCGCCGGCTTGATGCGGGCGACCACCTTCTTCACGCCGGTCGCGTTCGGGTGGATATGGTCCGCCTGGTTCAGTGCCGGGTCACCGGCGACGCCGTCGAGGAAGAACGGGTCGTAGATCAACCCGGGCCGCTTGCCGAGCTGGGCGAACACGGCCAGGAACTCGCGGCTGAACGGTGCGCCCAGATTGGGCGGGGCGACCATGCCGGACAGCAGCGTCGGCAGGTGATCCTGCTGCAGCGTGTCCAGGATGGCGGTGAGGTTGGCCCTCATGTCGCTGGGTTCGGTGCCGCGCAGCCCGTCATTGCCGCCCAGTTCCACCAGCACGGCATCCGGCTTGTCGGCCAGCGCCCAGTCCAGCCGGGCGCGCCCGCCGGCGGTGGTGTCGCCGGAGACGCCGCCATCGAGGATCTGCACGTCAAACCCGTCCGCCTTCAGGGCCTGGCCGAGCTGTGCCTGGAAGCCGTCCGGTTGCGGCAGGCCGTAGCCGGCAGCCAACGAGTCGCCGAACACCAGAAGCTTGATCGTGCGGGCCGATGCCTGCGCGGGTGCGAGAAGCAGCGACAAAAGCATCAAGCCGCCGAGCGCCGCCTGTGCCAGACGCTTCGTTGGGCCATATGGAGGAACCATGGACATTACTCCTCCCGTCGCCGCCGCACCCCTGGTTCGGGTGCGTGGCTTGCGTCTGACCGTGCCCGCCGCTGCTGGGCCGGTCAACATCCTCAACGGTATCGATCTCGATGTGGGGGTGGGGGAAGCGGTTGGCATCGTCGGCCCATCGGGGTCCGGCAAGACCAGCCTGCTGATGGTGCTAGCCGGGTTGGAGCGGGCGACCGGCGGTAGCGTGATGGTCGCCGGGCAGGATCTGACGGCGCTGAATGAGGACGCACTGGCGCGGTTCCGGCGCGCGACGGTGGGCATCGTGTTCCAGGCGTTCCACCTGATCCCGACCATGACGGCGCTGGAGAACGTGTCCGTGCCGCTGGAATTGGCCGGCCACCGCGACCCAGCGGGCCGGGCGGCGGAGAGCCTGCGCGCAGTCGGGCTCGGCCACCGGCTGTCGCAT
>CAXSEK010000063.1:0-10084 GCA_964235625.1 uncultured Acetobacteraceae bacterium | reverse complement strand
GGCACGGGAGACGAACTGCGCGTTGCTCCCGAACATCGGGCTGGCTGGGCTCGTCAGGCCGGCGACACGCGCCGCAGCTCACCCGATCATCATGAGGTTCGCGTTGCCGCCGGCGGCGGTCGTGTTCGTGCTGGTCGAGCGCTCCTGCAGAAGCCATTCCAGCGGGTAGGAGCCGTCCGGTTGCGCGATGTGGATGGCGACGATCGCTCCCGGTCGGGCGGCAGTTGCGCGCACCAAAAGCTGCAAGTCGCCCGGGCTGCCGTCGAACAGGATCGCCGCGACGTCATCCTGGGCCTCGCAAGGCGCGGCGGCGATCCAGCTGGCAAGCGAACCCGGCAAGGCGGGCATACCCTCCAGTGCTCCGGCTGCCACCAGGGCGCGGTTGCCGGTGGCCAGCGCCGAGCCGATCTGCCGCAGCAACGCTGGCAGGCCCGCTGCCATGCACTGGACGACACCCCGTGCTTCGGTTGCGTAGATGTTGAGCTCACCGACCGGACCGGGCAGCTCCTGCTCCACCCCGAACGCCGCGCGGGTCATGTCCGTCCGGACATGGGCGGCAATCCCTGGCCGGCCGTTGCTGTCCAGCCAGGCTGCCCATATGGCGGCCGCAGGGGTCGCGCGGCCCTGGGGCAGCCCGGACACGGGCGGGCGCGTCGCCAGCAGGCGCCGGAGATAGAGGGGACCGCCCGCTTTGGGGCCGGTGCCGGACAGCCCGTGCCCGCCGAACGGCTGGACGCCGACCACGGCGCCGATCAGGTTGCGATTGACGTAGATGTTGCCCGCGCGAGCCTGCGCCGTCACCCGGGCGACGGTCTCGTCGATGCGGGTATGCACACCGAACGTCAGGCCGTAGCCGGTCGCGGCGATGGCGGCCAGCAGCCCGTCCAGCGCATCCCTGCGGTAGCGCAGCACATGGAGCACCGGGCCGAACACCTCGCGCCGCAAGGCCGATAAATCATCCAGTTCAATGATCGCGGGCGCGACGAATGTGCCGTGTCCGCAGCACGGCGGCAGAGGCGCTTGATGCACGGTGCGCCCGGCATCCCGCATCGCTTCGATATGCGCGACGATGCCGTCCCGCGCCTCGGCGGTGATGACGGGCCCGATGTCGGTCGAGAGCCGGTCCGTCTGGCCGATGGACAGTTCGGTCAATCCCCCGCGCAGCATCGTCAGCACCCGGTCGGCCACGTCATCCTGCAGGCAGAGCACCCGCAGCGCCGAACAGCGCTGCCCGGCGCTGTCGAAGGCTGACATCAGCACGTCCGCCACCACCTGCTCGGCCAACGCGGACGAGTCGACCACCAGGGCGTTCTGCCCACCGGTCTCCGCGATCAGCGGGACCGGACTGCCATCAGGGTTCAGCCGCTCGGCCAGTTGGCGCTGGATCAGCCGGGCGATTTCGGTCGACCCGGTGAACACCACGCCGTGCGTCCGGGGGTCCGCGACAAGCCGCGCGCCGACGTCGCCCGCGCCGGGCAGGAACAGGAGCACGTCCGGCGGGATCCCCGCCTCGTGCAGGATCGCCACGGCCTGGGCTGCGATCAGCGGCGTTTCCTCGGCCGGTTTCGCCAGCACGGCGTTGCCGGCCGCAAGTGCTGCCGCGACCTGGCCGGTGAAGATCGCCAGCGGGAAGTTCCAGGGCGATATGCACGTGACGACGCCGAGCGGCGCGTGTCCGGCGCCCTCCAGCGTCCTCGCCGCCTCCGTCCCGTAGTAGCGCAGGAAGTCCACGGCCTCCCGAACCTCCCCGATGGCGTTGGACAGCGACTTGCCAGCCTCGCGCACGATCAGGCCCAGCAGCATGGGCATGCGTGCCTCCATCAAATCCGCCGCGCGTAGCAGGCAAGCCGCCCGTTCAGCCGCCGGTACGGCACGCCAGGCCGGCGCGCCGGTGGTGGCGAGCGCCAGGGCGGCGTCCACCTGGCCGGGCGTTGCTTCCGCCACCGCGCCGACCATGTCCCGCCGGTCCGCGGGATTGCGGATCACCATGGCGGGTGCCGCCTCGCCGGCCGATGGGGCCGCCCGCCACTCGCGCGGCAAAGCCAAAGTATCCGCGAGGTCTGCGAGTTGCAGCTCGTTGCTCAGGTCGAGTCCGGCGGAGTTGGCACGCACCGGCGCGAACAGGTCGCGCGGCAGGTCGATGCGTTCATGCGGCAGGCAGGCACCTGCCTGCGCCACCGGGTCGGCGACCAAGTCCGCGACCGGCACGCTCGGGTCCTGGATGCGGTTGACGAAAGAGGAGTTGGCGCCGTTCTCCAGCAGGCGGCGCACGAGGTAGGCGAGCAACGTCTCGTGCGTGCCGACCGGGGCGTAGATGCGGCAGGGGCGGTTGAGCTTGTTATGGCCGACCACTTCCTCGTAGAGCGGTTCGCCCATGCCGTGCAGGCACTGGAACTCATATTGCCCCAGCTCGAAGCCGTCGCCCGCCATGCTGTGGAGGGCGGCCAGCGTGTAGGCATTGTGGGTGGCGAATTGCGGGAACACCGAATGCGGCGCGGCCAGCAATTTGCGGGCGCAGGCGAGGTAGGAAACGTCCGTGTGCAGCTTGCGGGTGTAGACCGGAAAACCTTCCAGACCGTCCACCTGGGCGCGCTTGATCTCACTATCCCAATAGGCGCCCTTGACCAGGCGGACCATCAGGCGGTGGCCGGTTCGCCCGGCAAGGTCGATGATCCAGTCGAGCACGAATGGCGCGCGCTTCTGATAGGCCTGCACCACGAAGCCGATGCCGTCCCAGCCGGACAGCGCGGGGTCTAGACACAACGCCTCGAGCAGGTCGAGCGACAGGTCCAGCCGCTCCGATTCCTCCGCATCGATGTTCAAGCCGATATCGTACTTCTGGGCCAGGAGGGCGAGAGACCGCAGCCGCGGTAGCAGCTCCGCCATCACGCGCGCACGTTGCAGCCGGAAATAACGGGGATGCAGCGCAGAGAGCTTGATTGAGATGCCCGGGCCAGCGTACAGGCCGCGGCCTGCGGACGCCTTGCCGATCGCGTGGATCGCCGTCTCGTAGTCTGCGTAGTAACGCGCCGCATCCTCCGCCGTGAGCGCAGCCTCGCCGAGCATGTCGTAGGAGTAACGGAAGCCGCGTGCCTCCAGTCGGCGGGCGTTGGCGAGCGCCTCGTCGATGGTCTGGCCGGTGACGAACTGTTCGCCCATCGTGCGCATCGCCATGTCCACGCCGCGGCGGATCAGCGGTTCGCCGCCGCGGGCGATCAGCCGGGTGAGTGCGGCACCCAGGCCGGTTTCGTTGGCCGTTCCGGTCAGCTTTCCCGTCACGACCAGTCCCCAGGTCGCAGCGTTGACGAACAGCGACGGCGATTGCCCGAGATGGGCGCGCCAATCCCCCGTTCCTATCTTGTCCCGGATGAGTGCGTCCCGTGTCGCCGGGTCCGGAATGCGCAGGAGCGCTTCCGCCAGGCACATCAGCGCGACACCCTCCTGGCTGGACAGGTCGTATTCGCGCACGAGAGCCTCCACGGTACCACGCGCGCCCTTTGAACGCAGGGCCTCAACCAGCGACACTGCGGTCGCGCGGGCATGCGCGCCAAGCTCAGCGGACAGGGTCGCGCCAGGCAGGAGCGCCCGAACGCAATCCGGCTCGGGTGCGCGGTAGTGGCGCGTAATGGCCGCTCGCAAAGGCCCCTGCGGCCGGACATCGGCAGCAAATGCCGCGAATGGCGCGGGAGAAGGCAAACTATCGGACTTTGCGATAACGGCGCTCATGCCATGCATCCCGGCTCTTGGTGGTCATCAGCTATAAGCCGACGGTCTGATCCTATTTGACCACGACCATGGCCCAGGTGAAACCATCTCGAGTGCCGCCGACCGATGCCCTGGTGGAAGAATGCGGACGGACGGGACCGACATGGCTGGCCCCACGTGCACCCGATCAGGCAGCACCCGCTGAATGGCCGGTCAACCTGTTAGAGTACGTCCCAAAAACCTGTTGAGTCGTTGGGATCGGGCGTGATTCAAGGGAGGCCGCTTATGTCCGGGGACGCTCTTACGGACACCGCGGCGGATCTGCTTACCGGATCAAGAGTGGGGTCAGATGCACGTGCGACCAGTCCAAGCCCCTCGATTTCGTCCACATGACTTGCTTGGTATGCTACTCTAGCATGGACGCAGGTGCGCCGCGGCGGGTGGAGCGGTCATGCTTAGCTCCGCAAACTTGCTCCCGTTCAGGACGTTTCCAACTGCTCAGCAAGCTGAGTTCGTGTGCGACGTGCGAAGTATCCTAGGCGAGAACCCGCTCTGGGACTCGGCAACCGGTAGCCTGTTCTCGATTGACTGCATGGGCCGCCGGCAGCTCCGCCACGACCTGGCGTCCGGGCAATCCCAGGAATGGGCTTTGGTCCGCACACCCGGCGCCGTCGCCCTCCGCGCCTTGGGCGGGTTGCTGCTGGCCAACCGGCAGGGCTTGGCGTTCTTCGATCCTGCCACTCCCAAGCTCAAGGACGTCGGGGCGCCCTGGATCGACTTCGCCCGGGAAGTAATCAACGACGGCAAATGCGACAGCCAGGGGCGATTCTGGGTCGGCACGACCTGGCGGCGCTGATATTTCGGCGCGTTCATCCTGCCACGTGCCGCCGGCGGGGACAGCCTTCGCGCGACGCGGCCCTTGATCCGGCCAAACTGGTTCGCGTACCGTTCGCAACGCGAACGGGCGCGACGGATCGCGGTGGACGCGACCGACGTGCCAGACGGCGTGGTTCACTTACTGCTAAAGTCTTGGTCTGGAAAACTATCTGCAGCAGGGACCTTGATGACGACCATCGCATGGTTCATCGCCTGATGACACTGGTTGCAACTCGTCGTCAGAGCCTCGTACGAGGCCCGGAATCCAGCGGTATCCTTCGCCTTGATCGCCGTACCGAGATCGGCAAGCTGGGGCGTCACGAAGGCCGCTATGAAATCAGACGTTTGTTGACCCTGGTAGACCGGAATAGCAGCCGCGATCCGCGCAAACGCACCACCGATGTTATGGCGCTCATACTCTGCGTAGTCCCAGCCGCCGTTCGTGCCGGCGAGCCACAACTTCATGTGCCGCGGTTGGACGACCATGTTCATCAGGTCGCTCATGACCGGCCGATAGGTTGACATGCCCTGCCCAGGCGCACCCGCGGCAGGGCTGCCCGGCTCTGCTCCAGGGGCACTCGCAGCGATCGTGGCCAAAGCGACGGCCACGACCAACCCAATGCGATACTGCTTGATGGACATCAAGTCGTCCTTCCATAGACAGAGCCTGAAGAAGGCTCAGACCGATATTGGCTGATGTTGAGGGATCGGGTGCATGCCAGCATCCCGCTTGCGATCGGACGGCACTGGCCCAGGTTGCACAGTCCTTGACTTGCGGCTCAGGAGGCGTGCGAGCTTGTCCATGTAGATGTAGACCACGGGTGTCGTGAACAGCGTCAACACCTGGGAGACCAGCAAGCCGCCCACCATGGCGTAGCCCAGCGGTTGCCGCAGCTCCGACCCCACCCCCGTACCGAGCGCCAGGGGCACGCCGCCGAGCATAGCGCACAGGGTGGTCATAAGGATGGGCCTGAATCGCAGCAGGCACGCCTCGTGGATCGCGTCCTCGGCGGACATGCCGCGCTCGCGCTCGGCATGGATGGCGAAGTCCACCAGCATGATGCCGTTCTTCTTCACGATGCCGATCAGCAGGATGATGCCGATGATCCCGATGACGTCCAGCGGCATGCCGAACGCCATCAGCGTCGCCAACGCGCCCAGCCCGGCGGCAGGCAGGGTCGACAGAATGGTCAGCGGATGGATCATGCTCTCGTACAGCATGCCCAGGATGATATAGACGGCGAACAGCGCCGCCAGGATCAGGATCGGCGTGCTGCTGAGCGAGTTCTGGAACGCCTGCGCGCTGCCCTGGAAGCCCACCGCCAGTGAACGCGGGAAGTGGAAGCTCGCGGTCGCAGCCTGCACCGCCGTGACCGCCGCGCCGATCGATACGCCCGGCTGGATGTTGAAGCTGAGCGTCACGGACGGGAACTGCCCCTGGTGGTTGACGGCCAGGGGCGCCGTGGACGACTTGAAGGCCGCGATCTGGCTCAGTGGAACCTGCGTGCCGTTCTGCGAGTGGACGTAGATCCGGTTCAGCGCCTCCGGGCCGAGCTGCAGGCTCGGGTCCACCTCCAGGATGGCGTAGTATTGGTTCAGCCGCGTGTAGATGCGCGCGACGTGGCGCTGGCCGAAGGCGTCGTACAGCGTCGAGTCCACAGCGGCCGGGTCAATGCCGAAGCGGGATGCGGCGGACCGGTCGATCTCGACCGTCAGCGTCTGCCCGGCGGATTGCTGGTCGCTCGCCACGGAGGAGAGCTGCGGCAGGGTTTGCAGCTTCGCCAGCAGCTTGGGTGCATCAAGCGACAGTTCCTGCTCGTCGACGTCGGTCAGGGTGTATTGGTATTGCGTCTTGGATAGCCGGCTGCCGATAGTGATGTCCTGCGCGGCCTGCATGAACACCGTCATGCCCTGCACCTGCTGGAACGTGGCATTCAGCCGCTGGATGACCTGGTCGGCGGTGTCGGTCCGCTGGCCTTCGGGCCTCAGGGTAATGAACACCCGGCCGTCGTTTTCCGTCACGGTCGGGCCGCCCGGGCCGATGTAGCCGACTGCGGACGACACTGCCGGGTCCTTGCTAGCGAGCGTCAGGACCCTCTGCTGCCGCTGCTTCATGCCGTCCGGGGAGACGTTCTGTGCCGCCTCGCTGATGCCGACGATCAGCCCCGTGTCCTGCTGCGGGAAGAAGCCCTTGGGGATGATGACGAACAGCGCCACCGTGGCGGCCACGGTCAGGATCATGACGCCGAGCGTGACCAGCCGGAAGCGCAGGGCCACGCCCAACATCGCGTCATAACCCTTGACGAGAGCGTCCAGCCTGCCCTCGATCAATCGCGACACGGCGCCCGGCTTGGCAACGTGATCGGGCTTCAGCAGGTAGGCACACATCATCGGCGTCAGCGTCAGCGACACCACGACCGAGACTAGGATCGACACGGCCACGGTCACGGCGAATTCGCGGAACAGCAGGCCCACGACCCCGCTCAGCAGGAACAACGGGATGAACACCGCGATCAGCGAGATGGAGATCGAGACGATGGTGAAGCCGATCTCGCCGGCTCCTTTCAGCGCGGCCTCCAGCGGGCCGTCCCCGTCCTCGATATGGCGGACGATGTTCTCGATCATGACGATGGCGTCGTCGACGACGAAGCCGACCGCGATCGTCAGCGCCATCAGCGAGAGGTTGTCCAGGCTGTAGTTCAGCGCGTACATCACCGCGAAGGTGCCGACCAGCGAGATCGGCACGGAGATGGCGGGGATGAAGGTCGCCCAGAACTTGCGCAGGAAGACGGCGATCACCCCCACGACCAGGGCGATGGTCAGGAGCAAGGTGAACTGCACGTCCGAGACGCTGGCGTTGATCGTTTGCGTCCGGTCGGACACGATCTGCACCTTCAGCGCCGGCGGAACGGACGCCTCCAGCTGCGGCAAGGCCTTGCGGATAGCGGCCACCGTGGCGATGACGTTGGCGCCGGGCTGCCGCTGCACCGCGAGCAGGACGGCGGGCTTGCCATCCAGCCAGCCGCCGAGCGTTCGATCATCCGGGGCCAGGATCGCCCGGCCGATGTCGCGCACCCGCAGGGCGGCCCCATTGCGGTAGGCGATGATGGTCTCGGCAAACCCGGCGGGCGTCAGCAACTGGTCGTTGGTCTGCAACGCGTAGGTCTGCTGTCCGCCATACAGCTGGCCTTTGGGCTGATCCACCGTGGCGTTGACCAGTGCGGTGCGAACCTGCTCCATGTCCAGATTGGCCGCGGCAAGCTGGATAGGATTGACCTGGATGCGGATCGACGGACTCTGCAGCCCACCGATGCCCACCAGTCCCACGCCCGGCACCTGGGATAGCTTCTGCGCCAGCAGCGAATTGGCATAGTCGCTGACCGTGGTGATCGGCAGCGTGTCCGATGACAGCGCGACGAGCAGGATAGGCGTGTCCGCCGGGTTGGTCTTGCGGTAGATCGGCGGGTTGAGCAGCGACGCCGGCAACTGCCCGGCAGTCGCGTTGATCGCCGCCTGCACGTCCGACGCAGCGGAATCGATGGTGCGGCTGCGGTCGAACTGCAGCGTGACCTGGGTGAAGCCCGTGCCGCTGCTGGAAGTCATCTGCGACAGGCCGGGAATTTGGCCGAACTGCCGTTCCAGCGGGGTTGCGACCGTTGCCGCCACGGTTTCCGGATCCGCCCCGGGCAGTTGGGCCGTGACCTGGATCGTGGGGGAGTCGATGTTCGGCAAGGCCGCGACCGGCAGGCTCTGATAGCCGATGATGCCAAGCGAGACGATCGCCACCATCAGCAGCGATGTCGCGATCGGGCGGCGGATGAAGCCGGACGAGATGTTCATGGCAGCAAACCCGACGTGGCGGGTGAGGCGTTCGCCACCTGGCCAGGCTTGGACGCAACCACGGCCGTGCCGTCAACCAAGCTATATTGGCCCTGTTCCACCACGGTCTGATTGGGTTGCAGGCCCTTGCTGACCAGGGCAACGCCCCGCTCGCGCTGCTGCACCTCGATCGGGGTGCCGGTGGCCTTGCCGTCGGCGCCGACGACGAACACGAAGCTGCCATCAATGCCTTGCTGCACGGCATCGGTCGGGATCGTCAGGCCATCATGCACGATGCGCAGCGTCAACTCGACATTGACGAAGGTGCCGGGCCACAGGAAACGTTTCTGGTTGGCGAACAACGCCTTCAGCTGGACGGTGCCGGTTGCCGGGTCGGCCTGGTTGTTGATCAGCAACAGCTTGCCGGTGTCGAGCAAGTGGGTTCCCGCCTGGTCATAGGCAGCGGCTACGACGGGGCCGGCTTCCAACGCCTGCTGCACTGCCCGAATGTCTGCCGCGGGCAAGGTGAAGACCACCGAGATCGGCTGCACCTGCGTGATGGCTACCAGGCCCATGGTATCCGTCGGGTGGATGATATTGCCAACATCGAGCGTGCGTATGCCGGCCACCCCATCGAACGGGGCCACCAGCGAGGTATAGCTCAGCTGCGTTTGAGCGTTGTCGATGGCCGCTTCATCGGATTTCAGATCGTTCTGCAGCTGCACGACCTGCGATTTCTCGTCTGTGACCTGCTGTTCCGTGGCAAACCCCTTGTTCAGCAGAGGCACGTTACGTCCGAGATTGGTCTGCGCGTTGTTAAGGTGCGCCTGGTCGCGTGCTTGCGATGCCTGAGCTTGCTCCAGCGATGCTCGCTGACTCCGCGGATCAATCTGCGCCAACAAGTCGCCACGCTTCATTTGTTGGCCCTCGGTGAAGTCCACGCTCTGCAGCAGGCCGGTGACCTGGGACCGGATGACAGCCGTGTTCAGCGCCTGCACCGTGCCCAGACCATTGAGGATGATGGGCACGTCGGTTTGCCGAACGGTGGTGACGACCACTGGAACCGGTGCAACGGCGGGTGAAGCCGCGACTGGCGCCGGCTGCAAGTGATGCTGCAGCCCCCAGCCTACTCCCGCCAGAACGATCACCCCGGCAATCAGCTTCGTTGAACGCTGCATCGCTATCCTCTTTCACTGAATTCCCAGATACAGCCGGCCAGTGCTGCAGGCGTGTGCTGGCAGGCGTTATCGCCGTGCAGCGCGTGTGGCGCTCTCGACAAGGATCACGGCCAGGCCGGCGAACAGGGCAATAGCGCGCCAGATGGGCGTGATGCCGGTATGGGTGACGGCCAACCAAACAAGGGCGAGCCAGACCAGGATCGCAACGGCGAAGAGCTGGTCGTCCACGAACAAGCCGACAATCTCGTCCCAAATGGTCTTGAGCATTTGCATGGTCGCCTCCTCAGGCGTTGATCGTGGCGACGCCGGGGCGTGCCCGGCGGCAAAGCGGGACCGTCAGCAGTGCAAGCGCCAGGAAGGCGGCGACGAGCCCCAGGATCGACCAATCCGAACCGGGCCAGGCGATGCCGAGTCCCTCGCCGGCCCAGAAGCTGCCGAACGCTGACAACAGCACGCCGACGGCGAACTTCAGGCCGTTTTCCGGCACCATGGCGAGTGGCCGATGG
>CAXSEK010000062.1:0-10097 GCA_964235625.1 uncultured Acetobacteraceae bacterium | reverse complement strand
ACGCTGTGCAACGCGGCGGTGGCGCTGAAGGCGGAAGGCGCCCGCTCCGTCAGCGTCTACGTGACGCACGGGGTGCTGTCGGGCGGGGCCGTGGCGCGGATCGCGGCGGCGCCGATCGACATGATGACGATCACCGACAGCATCGAGCCCACCGAGGCCGTGCGCAGCGCCGCCAACCTTCGCACTTTCACCATCGCCCCGCTACTCGCGGAGGCCATGCGTCGCATCAATGATGAAAGCAGCGTCAGTTCGCTGTTCGACTGAAGGGGAAGCAACGATGAAACTGTTCTACGCGCCCGGTGCCTGCTCGCTCGGCATCCACATCGTGTTGGAGGAGATCGGCAAGCCGTATGGCACGGAACTGATCAACCTAAAGGACGGGGAGCAATACAAGGACGCCTATGTCGCCGTCAGCCCTAAATCCAAGGTTCCGGCGTTGGAGCGCGACGATGGCAGCATACTCACCGAATACGGCGCGATCGCCACCTGGCTCGCCCGCACCAATCCGCAGGCCGGGCTGATCCCGCAGGATCCGGAGGCCGAGGTGCGGGCGTTGGAAGCGATGGACTACACCGTCGCCACCATCCACATGCAAGGCTTCACCCGCATCGCGCGCCCGACCAATTTCTCGCCGGATGAGGCGGACAAGGAAATCGTCCAGGCGCGCGGGCGGGAGATCTATGCCAAGGGCCTCGGCATCCTGGCCCACAGGCTGGGTGATAAGCCTTGGGTCGCGGGCGACCAATACTCGATCGGCGACACCGCCGTGTTCTACGCGTCGCGCTGGGCGCCACGGGCCGGCGTCGATCTGCCGCATGCGATCGCGGCGCATAGTGCGCGGATGATGGAGCGGCCGGCCGTGCAGCGTGTGCTGCAGGCGGAGGGTCTGTCGTCCTGAGCCGGCTGCCGGCGCGCGCGTTCTGGTTCCTCCGCCACGGCGAGACGGACTGGAACGCCGAGGGGCGCAGCCAGGGGCGGATCGACATCCCGCTGAACGCGACCGGCATCGCCCAGGCTGCGGCGGCGGCGGCGGCACTGCGCGGGCGAGGCATCGCGAGCATCGTCAGTTCGCCGCTGTCGCGCGCACGGGACACGGCGGAGGCGGTGGCTTCGGTGCTGGGCTTGCCGGTGTCGGTCATCACGGACCTGCAAGAGGTGTCCTTCGGCGTGCACGAGGGCACAACCCAGCATGCGGCGTGGTTCAGCGATTGGGTGGACCGCGGCATCACGCCCGAGGGCGGCGAGAGCTTCGCCGAGCTGCGCACCCGCGCCGCGGCGGCTGTGGGCGAGGCGCTGACCCATGCACCGCCGGTGCTGGTGGTGGCGCACGGCGCGCTGTTCCGAGCCCTGCGTGCGGAGATGGGCATGAACCCGGACACACGGACACCGAACGCGATGCCGTTCTTCTGCGAACCCGGCACCCCGTGGACGCTGACCCCCGGGATGTGACCAGCCCGTAGCGTGGGATGCGCTTTGGCATCCCACCAACACGCACACGGCCGGAATGTCCCCGGCTAGCCACCACGACACGTCAAATCGTACCCACCGTCCTGATCCGCGCCCGGGGGAAAATCTCTGCCTGCGCCAGCACCGGTGTCGACGGCCGGATCCGCTCGACCACCGCACGGAGATGGGCTCGCACGCCGCCCGAGCACAGCAGCACCGGCATCTCCCCCATCGCCTGCGCCGCGTCGAACGCCCCTCGCAGCCGGTTCATGAACTCGCCGAGCTTGGACGGCGCCATGGCCAGCTGCTTGTCCTCGGACGGGCCGACCAGGCTTTCGGCAAACGCCCCCTCCCACTCGGGCGAGAGCGTGACCAGCGGGATGTAGCCGGACGGGCCGGTGTGGCTGTCGCTGATCTGCCGGGCGAGGCGGGCGCGTACATGCGCCACGATGCCGCCAATCGCGCGGGGTTGGCCGCCGCACGCCTCCGCGATCCCCTCCAGCACGGTCGGCAGATCCCGGATGGAGACGCGTTCGGCCAGCAATGCCTGCAACACGCGCTGCACGCCGCCCAGGCTGAGCTGCGACGGGATCAGGTCCGACACGAGTTTCTGCTGCTCCCGCGGCAACTCGTCGACCAGCTTCTGGGTCTCGGCGTAGGAGAGCAGCTCGGCCATGCTGTCCCGCACCAGTTCGGTGATGTGGGTCGTTAGCACGGAGGCCGGGTCCACGACGGTGCAGCCGCGCGCCATCGCCTCGTCGCGCCGTGCTGGCTCGACCCAGAGTGCGGGGAGACCGAAGGTCGGTTCCGTCGTCCGTTCGCCAGGGAACGGGGGCATGCCGCCACTGGGGTCCATCACCAGCACCTGGGTGGGGCGCAGCTCGCCGCGGCCGGCCTCGATCTCCTTGATGCGGATGGAGTAGATGTCGGCACCGAGCTGCACGTTGTCCTGGATGCGCACCGGCGGCAGCACGAAGCCCATTTCCGCCGCGATCGCCCGGCGCAGGCCCTTGATCTGCTCCGTGAGCTTCGGCGCTGTGCCGCCGGCCAAGGCGAGCAGGCCGTAGCCGAGCTCCAGCCGGATCATGTCCATGCGCAACGCCTCGGTGATCGGCGGCTCACCCGGCGTTGGCGGCACAGCAGGGGCGGCGCTGTCCGCAGCCACGGGCGGGTGCTTGTGGCGCAACCACGCACCGCCACCGGCAAGCCCGGCCAAGGCGAGGAACGGCAGCATCGGCAGGCCGGGCATCAACGCCAGCACGGCCGCGGCACCCCCTGCCATAGCCAGCGGTTTCGGGCTGCCACCCAGCTGGCGCATCAGCACGGTATCCGCGGCACCCTCCATGCCGCCCTTGGTCACGACGATACCGGCGGCCGTGCTGACGAGCAGCGCCGGGATCTGTGACACCAGCCCGTCACCGACGGAGAGCGTGGTGAAGGTGGCCGCCGCATCCGCGAAGGGCATGCCATGCCGGATCAGCCCGATCGCGAAGCCACCGAACACGTTGATCGACGTGATCAGCAGGCCGGCGATCGCGTCTCCCCGGACGAACTTCGCGGCACCGTCCATGGCACCGTAGAAGCCGCTCTCCTCCTCGAGTTCCTTGCGGCGGACGCGCGCCTTCGCCTCGTTGATCAGCCCGGACGAGAGGTCGGCGTCGATCGCCATCTGCTTGCCGGGCATCGCATCCAGGCTGAAGCGAGCCGCCACCTCCGCGATGCGGCCGGAGCCCTTGGTGATCACCATGAAATTGACCACGAGGAGGATGGCGAACAGGATCACCCCGATCACCACGTCACCCCCCATCAGGAAGCCGCCGAACGCCGCGACCACGTGGCCCGCCGCCAGCTGCCCCTCGCTGCCATGGCTTAGGATCAACCTTGTCGTGGCCACGTTCAGTGACAGCCGCAGCAACGTCGTCAGCAGCAGGAGCGTCGGGAAGGATGTGAAGTCGAGCGGGCGGCGCAGGAACATCGCCACCATCAGCACCAACACGGAGGCCGTGATCGAAACGGCCAGGCCCATGTCCAGCAGCACGGTCGGCAGCGGGATGACCAGCACCGCCAGCAGCATCACCATGCCGAGCGCCAGCCCGACATCCGTGCCAGGCGCGTACCGGCGTGCGAACGAACGGAGCTGGTCTAGCATCGCGGTGGAGCGAGGGGTCTCAGCGAGCTTCGAAAGCCTTTTTCGAGTGAAGGTTGGGGCTTTGCCCCAAGCCCCACCAGAGGACAGTCGTTCTCTGGACACCTGTTTGCAGCTGGTGATCCGTTCATCCTATGCAGCCATGCCGGGTGGCGTCACAGCGGCACCGGACGCGGCATAGTCCCGCAGTTTGTTACGCAGCGCTCGGATCGAGATGCCAAGAATGGTCGCGGCGTGCGTACGGTTTCCGAGCGTGTGGGACAGCGTCTGCAGGATCAGGTCCTGCTCCACCTCGTCCATCGTCCGCCCTACCAGGCCCGCCACGCCGCCCATCGGCACTGGCACTGCGACCGTCGGTACGGGGCTGCCGGGCAGCTCAACGGCGTCGATCTGCTCCCCCGTGGAGAGCAGCACGGCGCGGTGGATCGTGTTCTCCAACTCGCGCACGTTGCCGCGCCAGCCATGCGAGACCAGGCGCAGGTGGGCCGCCGTGGAAAGGGGCCGCACGGCCAGCCCGTTTACGCCGGCGTAATGGCGGGCGTAGTGGTCCGCCAGCGCGGCGATGTCGCCTGGACGCTCGCGCAATGGCGGGATGCGGAGGCTGACGACGTTCAGACGGAAATACAAATCCTCCCGGAAGCGCCCCGCCGTGCAGTCGGCGAGCAGGTCCCGGTTGCTGGTGGCCAGGATGCGCACGTTCACCCGCACCGGTCCCGTGCCGCCCAGCCGGTCGATCTCGCGCTCCTGGATCGCGCGCAACAGCTTGGCTTGCAGGCGCACGTCCATCTCGCTGATCTCGTCCAGCAGCAAGGTGCCGCCATCGGCTGCCTCGAACTTGCCGACCCGGCGTGCCACGGCACCGCTGAACGCGCCCTTCTCGTGGCCGAACATCTCCGATTCGAGCAGGTTCTCCGGGATCGCGGCGCAGTTGAGGGCGACAAACGGCCCGGCGGCCCGGCGGGAGGCGCGATGGATATGGCGGGCAAGCACCTCCTTGCCGGTGCCGCTCTCACCCGTGATCAGCACGGAGGCCTCGGCGGACGCGACCTGCTCGGCCCGGCGCAGCGTCGCCAGCATCGCCGGGTCCCGTGCCACAACGGCGTGGGTCTCGCCACTGGCTGCCTGCAGGATCGCCGCGATCAGGTCCGGATCGGGCGGCAACGGCAGGAACTCCCGCGCACCGTCCCTGATGGCGCGGATCGCGGCCGGTGCGTCGGCATGCGTGCCGCAGGCGACCACCGCGATCGCAATGCGCTCGGCCGCCAGCGCGCGGACCAGCGCACCCACATCCTGCGTTACCTCGCACAACACCAGGTCCACGCGCGCATCCGCCCGCAGGCGGCCGAGCCCGGCCTCGACCGTATCCGCCTGTTCCAGCTTGGCACCACGCGCGATGGCGATCCGGGCGGCCTGCCCCAGCTCGCCGCCAAGCGTGCCGATTAGGAGCACCCTCATGCCGGCAGAGCTCACGTCCGGTCCGCTTTCACGATCTCCGTCATGGTCACGCCGAGCCGGTTGTCGTCCACCATCACCACCTCGCCGCGCGCGACGAGGCGGTTGTTCACGTAGATGTCGATCGCCTCGCCGAGCTTGCGGTCCAGTTCCACCACGGCGCCACGCCCGAGCTTCAACAGCTGGCTCACCTGCATGGTGGCCTTGCCCAGCACGGCACTGACCGTGACAGGAATATCATACACCGCTTCCAGGTCCCGCATCGCCCGCGGCGGAACGGAGCCTGGCGCGATGTCCGGCAGTTCAATGAGGTCCATGTTGTCAGACATCGGCATACTCCCGTTGCAGCAATCCCAATGAGGCCAGACCTTCCGCAAAGGCGGCCCGTGCACGCGCCGTGTCGCGCACTGCCGATCCATCCGCCCAGGTCACCCGGGCGTCCCCGGGCTCAACGGCATCCGTCGGCAACACGTGCACCCGCTCGGCGATCTCGGGGTCGAGCATCGCGATTTCGGCCTGCATTGACGGCACCATGTGCGGGTTGACGCGGATGGTGATTCGCGGCTCCTCCGACAGGGCCGGCAGCAGGGTCCTGACCAGCGCGCGCAGTTCGGCCGCGCCGTGCTGCTGGCACAGCTGCGGCAAGCACGTCGCGAGCGCGCCCAGCATGGTGCGCGCGACGCCTTCCGCCCCCGCCTCCGCCGCCTCATAAGCAGCGACACGGGCCTCGGACATGCCGCCCGCCAGCAGCGTCAACAGACGGTTGCGCGACGCGGATAGGCCGTGTTCGGCCTCGGCGCGGCCTGCCTGCCACGCTTCGGCACGGGCGGCCTCCAACTCGGCCGCGGTGAATACGGGCTCGATCACCTCCGGCTCCGGTACGATGCCGGCCTCCTCGGCGACCGGGCCCGCGCCCTCGTCGTCGAAGTCCTCGGCGAAAAGCACGCCCATCAGGCTCGGGCGGTGGGGAGGCGGTGCGGATGTCATCATGCTAATAGACCAATTCCTCGTCCTTGCCTTCGCCGATCTCGATCGTGCCCTGCGCCGCCAGGTCCTTGGCCAGCACCACGACGGCCGCCTGCGCCTCGTCCACGTCGCGCAGCTTCACTGGGCCCAGGCCTTCGATGTCGTCCCGCAGCATCTTGCCGGCACGCTCGGACAGGTTCTTGAAGAATAGCTCGCGCAGGCTCTCGGACGCACCTTTCAGCGCCAGCGGCAGCTTGTCCTTCTCGACGACGCGCAAAAGCCCCTGGATGGCGGCCGAGGACAGGCGCGACAGATCGTCAAAAGTGAACATCAGCGCCTTGATCTTGTCGGCCGACTCGCGGTTGCGCTCCTCAAGAGCCGCGACGAACCGGGCTTCGCTGGCACGGTCCAGGTTGTTGAAGATCTCGGCCATCATCTCGTGGGCGTCACGCCGAGTCGAGCGCGCTAAGTTGGACATGAACTCGGCCCGCAAGGTGCGCTCAACGCCGTCCAGCACGTCCTTCTGCACGCTCTCCATCCGAAGCATGCGCATGACGACTTCGATGGAGAAGCTCTCCGGCAGCAAGGCCAGCACCCGGGCCGCATGATCCGGCCGCACCTTGGACAGCACGACGGCGACCGTCTGCGGGTATTCGTTCTTCAGGTAGTTCGCCAGCACCGCCTCGTGCACGTTGCCGAGCTTATCCCACATGGTGCGGCCCGCCGGCCCACGGATCTCGTCCATGATCTGCGACACACGGTCCCGCGGAAGGGCACGCTGCAGCAGCCGCTCGGTGCTCTCGAAGCTGCCGATGAGGTGGCCCATGCCGCCCATACTCTCGCCGAACTCGACGCAAAGCCGCTCCACCAGGTCGGCCCGGACGTTGCCGAGCTGGGCCATGGCGGCGGAGACGTCCTTGATCTCGTCCTCATGCATCATGCCGAACAGCTGGGCGGATTGCTCCTCTCCCAGAGCGAGCATCAGGATCGCCGCTTTTTGGGCGCCCGTCAGGTCGGCGTCGTCCCCTTTCAGCCGCATGGCTCAGGCACCCTCCTTGATCATCCAGCCGCGCATCACGGCCAGGCTCTCTTCCGGATGCTGCTCGACGAGTTCGGCCACGTGCCGCAGCGAGGAGGCGCGCATCGCTCCATCGATGTTGCCAATCCGGACCATGCTCTCCTCCTCGGCGGCGCTGTCCGGCCCGGCGATCGCCAGAGTCGCGGACCGGCCGGCGGCGGATGCTCCGCCCCCCGGTCCCGCGAGCGCCAGGCTCGCGGCGGCGGAGGCGTCGGCCAGCGCTGCCGGGTTGGTGGTCAGGCGCAGCACCATCGGCCGTAGCACCAGGAGGAGGGCGAGCACGGCGACGATGGCGAGCACGGCCGTCTGCCCGATGCGCGTCAGGTCCGCCTTGTCCAGCGGCAGGCCGAACAGGCCCGGCTTCACCGCCTCCATCGGCGGGTCCGTGTCCATGAACCGCAAGCTCACCACTTCGACCCGGTCCCCGCGCTTCTCATCGAAACCGACGGCGCTGCGGGCGAGGGCGGCGATGCGGGCCAGCTCGTCCGGCGTGCGGTCCTGCCAGCTCGTCGTGCCATCGCTTGCCTTGACCGGCACCTGGTCCACCAGCACCGCGAGGCTGATGCGGCGGATCAGCGGCTGATCCCGTACGGTGGTGCGGACGGTCTTGCCAACCTCGTAATTCGTCGTCTCGTCCGAGCGTTGCTCCTGGCTGCCGGACGGGTTTGCGCCGGCATCGGCGTTCGGCAGGTTGTTCGCGACGCTGACCGTGCTGCTCGCCTCGGTGTTGCGGTTGCTGGACGTGGTGTTCTGGGTCGACCGCTCCACCTTACCGTCTGGGTCGTATTTCTCCTGCGTCTCTCGAACCTGGTCGTAATCCATCTCCACCGAGGCTTCCGCGCGAACCCGGCCGGCGCCGACGGTGCGCTCCAGCATGTCCTCCACCGCGCGGGACAGGCGTTGCTCGGTCGCGGTGCGCAGCTCGGCCGCAGTCCCGGTGGGCCCCGGACCCTCCCCGGCGCGGGCCAGCAGGTTGCCGCGGCTGTCGATGAGGCCGATGTTCTGCGGCCGCAAGCCCGGCACAGCGGCCGCGACCAGGTTCAGCACGGCTTGCACCCCCTCCCGGTCCATCCGGGCGGCGCCCGCCATGGTCAGCACGACGCTGGCCTGTGCCTCCACCCGGTCCCGCGCGAAGGGTTCCCGCTTAGGCAGCACCAAATGCACCCGGGCGCCACGAACGCTGGAAATCATCCGTATGGACCGGGCGAGCTCTCCCTCCAACGCCCGCGTCTGGCTGATGGCCTGCTGAAATTGACTGGCCGTCAGCCCGTCGCCACGGTCGAAGATCTCGTAGCCAATCGATCCACCAGAGGGCAGCCCCTCTTTCGCCAGCAGCAATCGCGCGCGTGCCACCTCGGAGGCGGGGACGGAGATGCGCGTTCCGTCCGGACCCACCTCATGCGCGATGTGCGACCGGTCGAGCAGGTCAACGACCTGGCTGGCCTCCCGCAGATCCATGTCGGCGTAGAGCAGGGACATCCGCTCCCCCCCGCCACCGCGTAGGGCGAGGAACGCCAGCATCAGCAGCATCGCACCGGCCACCGCCGCCATCGCGATCAGCCGCCCCACCCCGAGTGCCTTCAGCCCTTCCAGCAACGCCGCCATGCCCGCGTGCCCACCCACGGCTTCCTGCCGCCGGGCCATGCTGCACCGGGCGGATTACTCAGAGCTTAACGCTGGGCAAATCCTGCCGGGCGGGTCAGCTCGCGCTGCCGACGGAGACGACCTTGCTGAAGTCCACGGACACGGCACCCGCCTGCAACGTGACCGCGCCATTGCTGTTGACCACGCCCGTCGCCTTGCCCGTCACGGTAAAGGGTACCGCGGCGGACGTCCCCCCCGCCGGGCTGCCGGTGACGGAGGCGGTGTAGGCCCCATCCGGCAGCTGGTTGCCGCTGTTGTCGGTGCCGTCCCAAGCCCAGGTATTGGCACCGGCGGTGGAGGTAAGGGATGCGTCCCGTACATCAACGCCGCTGCTGTTGGTGATCTTGATCGCGACCGGCTCGGCGGAGGTGGTGGTGAAGCCCAGGCTGCCCGTCCCGCCTTGCAGCGGGATCTGCGTCGAGTTCAGCGTCACCTGCTTGCCCACGACGCCGGTTGCTTGGATGACCTCATTGCCTTGTGTCGCCTGGATCAGCTGCGTGAGGCTGCTGTTGGTGGTGATCTGCTGCTCCACGCCGCTGAACTGCACGAGCTCGGTGGTGAAGGTGTTGGCATCCATCGGGCTCGCCGGGTCCTGATTCTTCAGCTGCGTCAGCAGCAGGTTCAGGAAACTGTTGAAGTTGCTGCTGAGCGAACTCAGCGCGTTGGTTGAGCTCGACGTGCCGGACGATGCTGGGGACGAGGACGACGTCGCGGACGAAATGCTGCCACTCATGGTCGTGTGCTCCTTACGCGGTGATATCGACGCCGGCGCGAAGCCAGGCCGGGGGGATGGGAAAGGCGACGTCCTCGTCGACGACGGCAGCGAAGGCGGGTCGGGCGCCGCGGTGGCCACCCTGCTGGCCCGCCGCGCCGCCATCGGCGGAGCTGCCGGGCGCGTTGCCACCGGAGCCGCCGGGCGCGCTGCCGCCCGGGGTGTCGAGCGAGAAGCTAAGGGTGCGCCCATCGGATGCCACGCCGGCGTCGTCCAGCGCACGGTGTAGCTGCGGTTGGTCGGCCACCAGCAGCCGCAACGTGTCCGGGTGCTCGGCCGAGACCTGGATGGTAGGCGTGCCGGCCGGATCACGGTCGATCCGCACCTGCACGTGGCCCAGGCCCACCGGGTCCAGCCGCAGGGTGACGGTGTTGCCGCCGGGACCGTGCGCGAGCTGCACGAGGGCGGGTGCCAATTGCCGGGCCAGGCCGTCCGCAAGCGTGGCGGACGCGGACGGGCTCGGCGCCACCGGCTTCGCGGTGCTTGGCGTCACGGATGCAAGGTCCTGTATTCCGGCGTGCGACGGCAGTGGAGCGGGCGATGCTGCCAAGCTGGGTGCGGGGAGGCCGCCTGTAGGACCGAGGAGGGCGGGA
>CAXSEK010000061.1:0-10152 GCA_964235625.1 uncultured Acetobacteraceae bacterium | reverse complement strand
AGCGCCTGGGCGCCGTGCGAACCCGCTACGAGCACTCGCTGTTCCGCGACAACCTATTGGCGTATTGACGCGGCGCAGAGCCGGCCCAGGCGCGCCACACGGCTTTACTTTCCGCGCGCCCGGGCGGAGTTCAGGGTGATGAACGCTCCTGCCGGCGGGCCCGACAGCCCGCACCAATCCGCACCGTCCCCTGCCCCGGCAGAGCTGCCGGGTATCGGCACCGCCGCGCCCGATTGGCAGCGGACGTTGTTCGTGATGCTGGGCATCCAGCTGGGCATGAACATGGGTTTCACCGTGCTCAGCCCGGTGATGCCGCTGTTCCTGCCGCAACTGGGCGTGCGCCTGCCGTCGGAGATCGACCTGTGGGCGGGGGTGCTGGCGGCCATCACGCCGCTCGTCGCGGCTTTCGCCTCGCCACTCTGGGGCCGGGTGGCGGACCGGCGCGGGCGCAAGCTGATGGTGCTCCGGTCCTGCTTCGCCATCGCGCTGTTCATCGGGCTGATGAGCCTTGTCACCAACGTGTGGCAGTTTGCCGGGCTGCGCGCGTTGATGGGGGTGTTCGCCGGATTCAACGCGGCGACGATCTCGCTGGTGGCCAGCCAGGTGCCACCGCGCCAACTCGGCTACTCGCTCGGCTGGCTCAGCACGGGGCAGCTGGTCGGTGCGCTGATCGGGCCGCTGCTGGGCGGCTTCGTCGCCGACGTCACCGGGTCCTACCGGGCGCCTTTCGTGGTCACCGCGTTCATCTGCGGCCTGTGTGGCGTGCTGGCGCTGGTGTTGGTGAAGGAGCGGTTCACCCCGCCCACGGGCGGGGCCCGCAAGGCGAGCCTGCTGCAGAGCTTCGCGATCCTGTCACGCTCGCCGGGGCTGCTGCCGCTGTTCGTCGTGCTGCTGCTGGCGCAGTTCGGGGTGCAGGCGGTGCAGCCGGTGGTGACACTCTACGTCAAGGAACTGCTGGGGCCGGTGCCGGCCCTGGCGACGCTGGGCGGGTTCGCCTTCTCCGTCACCGGCATCGCCGACCTGATCGCCTCCCCCTTCCTGGGCCGCCGGTCGGACGTGCTGGGCTACCGCCGCGTGCTGCTGATCGCGCTGGCCGGCGCCGCCCTGGCCAGCGTGCCGCAGGCCTTCGTGCCGAACTACTGGAGCTTCGTCGCCACCCGGTTCGCCCTCGGCCTGTTCGTGGGCGGCATCCTGCCCACCGCCAACGCGCTGGTCGGCCGGCTGGCACCGCCGGGTGACCGCGGCACCGTCTACGGCGTCACCGCCTCGGCCATGTTCCTGGGCCAGTCGCTGGGCCCGCTGTCGGGCGGCGCGATTGCGGCGACGCTGGGGCTGCGCTGGGTGTTCCTGATCACGGCCATCCTGCTGACGGCCAACCTCATTTGGGTCTGGTACAAGGTGCCGGAGGTGCGCTAGGCCGCAACACCCCCGGCCTCCCGTCAACCGGCCGAGAGCGTCCGCACGTCCCGTTCGATGATGTGGGAACGCATCGATCCTCCTGACGCATTTATCGGCACGAGGGCGGCTCGTGCCCGCGACACGGTCACAAGACGCTCTGCGCCGCATATCCGGCTGTGCGGCCAGCGCCATTTGCATTGCGCGCGAGCGGAGCACGCTGTGAAATCCCCTCGCGTGCCGAGAGGCCTCGGGAGCCGGCACGGGAGGAGACAGCGATGAGCGAGCCTGATCTACGAACGGAATACACCGCCATGGCGGCACGCGCGGGAATCATCATCCCGGCCGATCGCGAGGCTGCGATGTTCGAAGCGTTCAAGTCGCTCCGCGCCCTGCTCGCAACCCTGCACAAGCCGTTCCCGTATAGCATCGAGCCGGCTTTCATCGCACCTCCACCCGTCGGGACGGAGCCCGGGCAGTCGGCATGAGCGGCATCCTTACCCTCGCCGAGGCCTCCCGCGCCATCGAGTCCGGCACGCTGACCTCCGTCGCGCTGACCGAGCAGTGCCTCGGCCGCATCGAGCGGGACAACGGCGCGATCGACGCCGTGATCTGCCTGCGGGCGGAACAGGCGATGGAGGCCGCGGCGCAGGCCGACAAGGAGATCGGCGCGGGGCAGCGCCGCGGCCCGCTGCACGGCATCCCGTTTGGCCTGAAGGACATCATCGACACCGCCGGCATCCGGACCACCTGCCACTCCCGCATCCATCTCGACCGGACCCCCACCCAGGATGCGGAGGTGGCACGGCGGATGGCGGCTGCGGGCGGCGTGCTGGTCGGCAAGCTCGCCACGCACGAGTTCGCCACCGGCGGCCCGGCCTTCGACCTGCCGTTCCCGCCGGCGCGCAACCCGTGGGACCGGCGGCGCTTCACCGGCGGCTCCTCCTCCGGCTCCGGCGCCGCCGTCGCGTCCGGGATGCTGCCGCTGGCGCTGGGCACCGACACTGGCGGCTCGATCCGCCTGCCCGCGGCCTATTGCGGCATCTCCGGGCTGAAGCCGAGCTACGGCCGCGTGTCCCGCCGCGGCGTCGCTCCGCTGTCGTTCAGCCTGGACCATGTGGGGCCGCTGGCCTGGACCGTGGAGGATTGCGCGATCGCGCTGCAGGTGCTGGCCGGGCATGATCCACAGGACCCTGGCAGCAGCGACGTGGCCGTCCCCGACTACCTGGCGGCGCTCACCGGCGACGTGGCGGGGCTGAAGCTCGGCTACGTCCGCGCGCTGAGCGAGACCGCTGACCCGGCGATGGTGGCCGGGCTGGATGCCGCGGTCGAGGTGCTGGCGAAGCTGGGCATGGAGGTGGTCGAGGTCGAGCTACCGCCGCTGGCGCTGTTCCAGGCCTGTGCCCGCGCGATTAGCGGGTCCGAGTCGTTCAGCATCCACGAGCAGGACCTCCGCACCCGGCCCGAGCTGTATGCGCGCGTGACCCGCGAGCGGCTCAGCCTGGGTGCCTTCGTGACGGCGGCGGACTACGTGCAAGCGCAGCGCCTGCGGCGGGAGCTGAACGCCGCAGTTGCCACCGTACTCGGCCGGGTGGACGTGCTGGCGAGCTGCGCCATCCCGACGCCGGCGCCGCTGATCGAGGATGTGGAGGACGGGCCGTGGCGCACCCGCGCGCCGATCACCACGCCGTTCAACATCACGGGGGAGCCGGCGCTGTCGCTCTGCTGCGGCTACAGCGTGGAGGGCTTGCCGCTCGCCCTGCAACTCTCCGGCCGCATGTTCGACGAGGCGACCGTGCTGCGCGTCGGCCACGCCTACGAGGCGGCGACACCCTGGCGGGAGCGCCGGCCCGCAATGGCGATGGTGGCGGCCTGATGCACCTGGTATTGGCGGCGGCGGGCGCGCACTGGCGCAAGGCTTAATCGTGCTACGGATCCTGCCCCATCCACCGCCTGACTGCATCGCGTAGGAATGCGGTGTCCGCCGGGATCCCGTTCGGGTTGCCGGCGCGGTGGCCCCAGATGCTGGGGATGGGGTGCAGTTCCGCGTCCGCGAGGGAGGGGAGTTCCGCCGCGTTGTCGGCGACGCGGAAATACAGGTCGGTCTCGCCCGGCAGCAGCAGCACGCGCGCGCGGATCGCCCGCAGCGCCTGCTCGAGGTCGCCGCCATACAGCGCGTTGTCGGCGATATCGGCGTGATACCAGGCGAGCGCCTGCGCGTAGAGGTTGGCGGCGCGGCGGGCGGCGAAGCGCTCGGCCCAGTCGGTGCGCAGGAACGTCTCCAGGTCAGGCGCGCCGAGCGCGGTGCGGTGCAGGCCGGCGCGGTAGAAATCCTGGCTCAGCCCCCACCCGGCATAGATGTGGCCGAACGCCCGCAACGCCGCCTTCGGCTCGGACGAGAACCGGCCCCGCCCGGTATGCTCGGGCGCCGCCTCCAGCGTGCGCAGCAGGCCGGACAGGAACACCTTGTTGTGGGTGGCGGTGCGGGCACTGCCGCAGACCACGATCGCGCGCTGCACCATCGCCGGGTACAGCGCCGCCCAGTGATAGGCCTGCAGTCCGCCCATCGAGAAGCCGTAGACGGCCGCGAGGGTCTGCACGCCGAACTGCTCCGTCACCAGCCGGTGCTGCGCGCGGACATTGTCGGCGACTGTCACCAGGTCCGGGTAATCCGGCGTGTCCGCAGCGCCCGAGGAGACGGCGTTGGAGAACATGTCCACCGCCACGACGCACCACCGGGTCGGGTCGAGGATGCCGTCCGGCCCAACCAGCCACGCCATGTCGGCGTGCTGAGCACTGTAGCTGCTGGGATACAGGATTAGGTTGTCGCGCGCCGCATTCAGCGTGCCGTGCTGCTCCCAACCGATCTGCGCGCCCTGGATGATGCCGCCCTTCTCGGCGCGGAAATCGCCGAGGGCGAAGGTGCCGGCTTGCTTCGGTATGTCCATCGTCAATCGCCTTTTTTCTCCCTCTCCCGCCTGCGGGAGAGGGTCGGGGTGAGGGCCGATCACGCACGACGTTTCCAATAGGCAGGTGGGGGCAACCCTATCCGCGAGAGCGTGCCACTCCGGCCCTCTCCCGTGAAGAACGGGAGAGGGAGACGCCTACGTCCAACCGCCTGGCGGCATCAGTGAAACGTGGGCGGCGATTACCTTCCAGCCGACATCCGCGAACCGCACCCAGGTCTGGCTCTGCCGCCCGATCCCGTCCTGGCCCCGCGGCTGGTATTCGAGGTTCACCGTCGCGACATCCGCGCCGACGGTCAGTATCTCCAGCCGGGTGCGCGTCTGCTTCGACCCGCCCGGGACCGGCTTGGCGGCGACGCGGGAGGCGTGGATCGCGTCGAAGCCGTAGCCGTTGTCACGCAACGCATAGCGGATCGTGTGCGGGCTGTTCCAGAACGTCGCGTCCAGCACGTCCACATCCTTGTCGATCAGCGCCTGCTCGTAGGCCTCGAACAGGGCGGACACCTCGGCGACGATTTCGGGGCGGTTCAATTCCATCTCAATGCTCCCATGCCAGGGCAATGCGTAGCAGGTCCAGATCGGTCCCCCGCCCACCCACGATCGACAGTCCGACCGGCGCGCCGTCCACCTGCGCGCCGGGAAGGTTGACCTGCGGCACCCCCGTCAGGCCGCCATGGCTGGTCAGGCAGCTGATCCGCTCCCGCAGTGGGCCCAATTCGGCGAGCGGCAAGCTCTTTAGCGGAGCGGGGAACGGCGTCGTCGGCAGGCACAGGATCGTTCCGGGTGGCAGCAGCGCGCGCAGGTGCGCCCGCGCCTCGATCCGCATCAGCGTCGCGGCGCTGCGCTCGGCGTCCGTCAACATCGAGCCTTGGACCAGCGCCCGCGCGACGCTGAACGCCAGCCGCGGGTTGCAGCTGTCCAGCCAGGGCTCGAACGTCTTCCACGACTCGCTGCTCTGCAACACGCGTTGTGCCCGCTGCCAGATCGAGAGGCCCGGCGGTGCCAGCACCCCGTCCCGCCGCTGCCCCAGCAGGGCGGCCAGCCGCTCAACCAGCGGCAGCAGCGCCTGCGCCACTGCCTCATCCGCGAAGCCGAACGCATCGGTGGCCACGAGAAGTGTCGTCGGCAGTGCCTCCGGCAGCGCCGCGCCGCACAGCACCTCCCCGACCCGCGCGAACACCGCGGCATCCCGCGCGAACCAGCCGCAGGTGTCGGCACTTGGCGACTGCACGGTGATGCCGGAGAAATCGACCCGGCCGTGGGTGGGGCGGATGCCGTACAGGCCGCAGAAGCTGGCCGGCACCCGCACGGATCCGCCGCTATCGGTGCCGAGCGCGAAGTTGCACTCCCCTGCCGCAACGGCGGAGGCCGAGCCGCTGGATGAACCGCCGGGCACCCGGTCCGGCGCCGCCGGGTTCAGCGGCGTGCCGTCATGCGCGTTCTCGCCGAGGATGCCGAGCGAGACCTCGTCGGTGACGGTCTTGCCCACCACGGAGGCGCCGGCATCCAGCAGGGCCTGCACGACGCCGGCATGCCGCATGGGCATGGCGGCGAAGCGCGGCCAGTCCGGGTTGCCGCCGCCGGTCGGCACGCCGGCGACGTCGATCAGGTCCTTCACGGCGAAGCCGAGCCCGGCGAGCGGGCCCGTGGGCGCACCCTGCACCGTCACGCGGGGGCCGGGGAGGAAGGCGTTGCTGGACGTCATGCGGCGGCCGTCTCCTGCCACTGCGCGCCGGGCACGGCGGCGAACAGGGCCTTGGTGTAGGGGTGTTTCGGGGCGTGGTAGATCTCGGCGGTCGGTGCCACCTCGACAATGCGCCCCTGCCGCATGACCGCGATCCGGTCGCATACCTGCAATGCCACGCGCAGATCGTGCGTCACGAACACCATGCTCAGGTCGAAGCGCGCCTTGATGTCCGCCAGCAAGGCGAGCACGCGCGCCTGCACCGAGACGTCCAGGGCCGAGACAGGCTCGTCCGCGACCAGGATCTCCGGGCGCAGCGCCAAAGCGCGGGCGATGCCGATGCGCTGGCGCTGGCCGCCGCTGAACTCGTGCGGGAAGCGCTGTGCGGCGGACGGGTCGAGGCCGACCAGCTGGAGCAGCGCCGCCGCTTCGTCGCGTGCCGTGGCGGGGGCGGTGCCGTGGATGATCGGCCCCTCGGCGACGATGTCCACCACGCGCTGCCGCGGATCGAGCGAGCCGTAGGGGTCCTGGAACACCATCTGCACCCGCTTACGGACGGGGCGCAGCTCGCGGCGGCCGAGCCCGGCGATGTCGTGGCCAGCCAGCAGGATCTCGCCGCCATCGACCGGCATCAGCCGGGTCACCGCGCGGGCCAGCGTGCTCTTGCCGGAGCCGCTCTCGCCCACCAGACCCAGCGTCTCACCACGCCGCAGGTCGAGCGCCACCCCGTCCAGCGCGCGGGTGACCCGGCCGCCGAACAACGAGCGGGCACCATAGGTCTTCACCACGGCGCGGGCCTGCAGCACGAAGGGCGCGGTGCTGGGCAGCCGTGCGACAGGCGGCACCAACCGTGGCACGGCCGCGATCAGGCCGCGCGTGTAGAAGTGCTGCGGCGCGCCTAGCACGGCGGCGCGTGGCCCCTGCTCGACCAGCGTGCCCTTCTGCAGCACCGCCACGGTGTCCGCGATGTCTGCCACGACGCCGAAATCATGCGTGATGAACAGCACGGCCGTGCCTTGCCGCTGCTGCAAGTCGCGGATCAGGTGCAGGATCTGCGCCTGCGTGGTGACGTCCAGCGCCGTGGTCGGCTCGTCGGCGATCAGGATCTGCGGGTCCAGTGCCAGGGCCATCGCGATCATCGCCCGCTGGCGCTGGCCGCCGCTGAGCTGGTGCGGGTAGGACCGCAGCAGCCGGGCCGGCTCCGGCAGCTGCACGCCCTCCAGCAGCGCCACCATCCGGTCCCGCCGTGCGGTGCGGCCAAGGCGGGTGTGGATGCGCAGGATCTCGGCCAGTTGGCGGCCGATGGTGTGCAGCGGGTTCAGCGCCGTCATCGGCTCCTGGAAGATCATCGCGATGCGGGCGCCGCGAATGGCCCGCATCTGCGCCGCACTCGCCGTCACCAGGTCCTGCCCACCGAACAGGATGCGCCCGCTGCGGACATGCACGCGCGGTCCCGGTAGCAGGCCGAGGATGGACCGCGCCACCAGGGACTTGCCGGAGCCGCTCTCGCCGATCAGGCAGGTGACCTCGCCCGCCCGCAGCGCCAGGCTGACATCGCGGGCGGCGTCGGGCCGGTCGGCGCCCGGCGGCAGCGCGATGGTGAGCCGGTCGATGTCGAGGACCGACGTCATCGTTCGCGCAGCCGCGGGCTCAGCGCCTCGTTCAGGCCGTCGCCGGCCAGGTTGATGCCGAGCACGGTCAACAGGATGGCGATGCCCGGGAAGGTGCAGATCCACCAGGCGGAGCGCAGCACGGCTCGCCCGGCGCTGATGATCAGCCCCCAGCTCATGACGTTGGGGTCGCCCAGGCCCAGGAAGGCCAGCCCCGCCTCCAGCAGGATGGAGGTGCCGATCAGCAGGGAGCCGACCGGGATGATGGAGGAGGCGCAGTTCGGCAGCATGTGGCGCAGGATGATGCGCGCGTCGCTGGCGCCGAGCCCCGTGCAGGCCAGCACGAACTCCCGCGCGTTCAGCGCCACGAACTCGCCGCGCACCAGCCGCGCGATGCCGGGCCAGGACACGGCGGCGATGGCGAAGATCTCCGTGGTGACGGAGGGCGACAGGATGGCGACGATCAGGATGGCCAGGATGAAGGACGGGATGGTCTGGAAGAACTCGGTCAGTCGCATCAGCACCAGTTCAACCGGCCCGCGATAATAGCCGGCCAGCCCGCCGACGATCACGCCGAACACGATGGCGGCCAGCGTAGCGCCGACGCCCACCAGCAGCGAGGTGCGCGCGCCGTGGGCGATGCCGGCCGCCACATCCCGCCCCAGCGTGTCGGTGCCGAGCAGGAATTGCCCGCCGGGCGGCTGCAAGGCGGGGCCGGCCAGGCGGAACGGGTCGCCGGGGTAGAGCACCGGCGATAGCAGCACGAGGAGGAGCAGGCAGGCCAGGAGGATGGCGCCGACCACGGCGAGGCGGTTGCGGGCGAAGCGGGCCATGTCAGGCCAGGATCTTTGGCAGTGAGTTACCGTCATGCCAGGCCTTGAGCCTGGCATCCACGGCGTCGGATTGCCGCAGGCCCGGAGCAACGTCGCACCGACCGGAGTGCCAGCACGCTCGACGTGTCTTGGCCAACCCCGTGGATACCAGGGTCAAGCCCTGGCATGACGGTGGGAAATGGAGGCGCTTCATCATCAGATCGCCATGCGCGGGTCGAGCGACACGTAGACCAGGTCCACCACCAGGTTGATCACCACCACCAGGCAGGCCGAGATGAAGAAAATCCCCAGCAGCAGGTTCAGGTCGCGCGATTGCAGCGCGTCGAAGGCCAGCGTGCCGATCCCGGGCCAGCCGAACACCGTCTCCACCACGATGGAGCCGCCAATCAGGTTGCCCGCCTGCACCCCTGCCATGGTGACGACGGGGAGCAGGGCGTTGCCGAGCACGTGGCCGGTCATGATCCGGCGTTCCGTCTGTCCCTTGGCGCGCGCCGTGGTCACGTAGTCGATGCCGAGCTGCTCCAGCACGGAGGCGCGCATCACGCGAGCGTAGACGGCGAGGTAGAACAGCGACAGCGCCACCGCCGGCATCACCAGGTGCCGCCCGACATCGGCCGCCTCGTCCCACCCCTCGTTGAACGCACCGATCGTGTCGAAGCCGCTGGTGGGCAGCCAGCCGAGGCGGATCGCGAACACCACGATCATCATCAGGCCCAGCCAGAAGCCCGGCGTCGCATAGGCCACCAGGCTGACCAGCGAGATCACGCTGTCCCGCCAGCCATTCCGCCCGGTCGCCGCCACCAGGCCGAGCAACGTGCCGCCCACCAGCGCCACGGCGAACGCGGTCAGCATCAACAGCCCGGTCGGCCACAGCCGGTCCAGGATCAGCGACAGCACGGGGCTGTCGTTGCGGAAGGAGTAGCCGAGGTCGAAATGCAGCATGTTGAGCAGATAGAGGCCGAACTGGGCGCTGAGCGGCTGGTCCAGCCCGAAGCGGTGGCGCAGCAGGTCCATGTATTCCGGCGTCGCCGCCCCGCTCTCCCCCGCCAGTACGGAGGCCGCGTCGCCGGGGGCCAGGTGGATGAGGAAAAAGTTCAGCACCACGATGCCGACCACCACGGGAATTGCCAGCAGCAGCCGGTAGCCGAGATAGCGCAGCAGCCGCACCCGGCTACGCCTCCATCCAGGCCCGCTCGAACGCCTGCTGCGTGCCGAGCGGCCCCGTCGTGTGGTCGTGCAGCTTCTTGTTGTAGATGCTGACGTATTGCACGTCGATCAGCCAGATCAGCGGGCTGTCCTCCACCAGGATCTTCTGCACGCGCTTGTAGATGTCACCGCGCTTTGCCGGGTCCACCTCACGCGCGCCCTCGCCCAGCAGGCGGTCGATCTCGGGGTTGGCGTAGAAGCTGTTATTGACGAAGGTCACGCCCTTGCGGATCTGCGAGCTGAGGTATTGCCTATTCAGCCCGATCACCGGGTCGATGCCCTGGCTGAGGAACGGCTCGTTGATGTCATAATCGTAGTTCGTGTAGACGCGGCGCAGCCAGGCCGCCGTGTCCTCCGACCGCAGCGTCACGTCGATGCCGACCTGCGCCAGCGCCTGCTTCAGGTATTCGGCCTGCCGCAGCCATTGCTCGCCGAAGGAGTTCACCTCCAGGTGCACG
>CAXSEK010000060.1:0-10177 GCA_964235625.1 uncultured Acetobacteraceae bacterium | reverse complement strand
ACAGGTTGACGCGGCAGCGCGTGTTGCGGACCTCCTCGGCCCAGGAGAGTGCCAGATGGTGCATTGCCGCCTTGGTGGCGCCGTATAGGCCCCAGTAGGCGCGGGGCCGGGTCACCAGGCCGTCGGTCACGAACACGGCCCGGCCGGCCTCGCCCACCAACAGCAGCGGGCCGCAGGTGCGGATCAGGCGCCAGCCGGCTTCGAGGTTCACCGCCACGGTCGCCGCGAAATCTCGCGGCAGGATGTGCGGCGCCGGCGTCAGCTTGCCGAGCGCGCCAGCCGCGTGCACGAGGGTGTCCAAACGGCCGAAGCGCTCCAGCAGGCTCGGGCCCAGGCTGTCCAGTTGGGCGCCGTCCGCCAGGTCCAGCGGCAGTAGTGTCGCCGTGCCACCCGCCGCGCGGATGGCGTCATCGGTCTCCTCGAGCCCGCCCTGGGTGCGCGCCGTGATCACCACGTGGCAACCGGTGCGGGCCAGCGCCACGGCCACCGCCGCGCCAATTCCCCGGCTCGCGCCCGTGACCAGCCCGACCCGGCCGCCGCTCCCGCTCAAGAGGTGGGGAGCAGGCTGAGCTGTCGATCGGCCTCGTTCGTGATGTCCGACAGGCCGATCGGGTAGTCGCCGGTGAAGCAGGCGTCGCAATAGGCGCGGCGCTCGCCCCGTCCGCCCGCCTTGCCGAGCGCGCCATACAGCCCTTCCAGGCTGATGAACGCCAGGCTGTCGGCGTTGATCAGGTGCGCCATCTCCGCCACCGTGTGCCGGGCGGCGAGCAGTTTGCCGCGCTCCGGCGTGTCGATGCCGTAGAAGCAGGAATGGGTCGTCGGCGGCGAGGAGATGCGCATGTGCACCTCCGCCGCCCCTGCCGCGCGCACCATCTCCACGATCTTGCGGCTGGTGGTGCCGCGCACGATTGAGTCATCCACGAGGATGACTCGGCGGCCCTTCAGCACGGCGCGGTTGGCCGAGTGCTTCAGCTTCACGCCGAGATTGCGAATCTGGTCCGTCGGCTCGATGAAGGTGCGGCCGACATAGTGGTTGCGGATGATGCCGAGCTCGAACGGCAGCCCGCTCGCCTCCGCGTAGCCCATCGCCGAGGGCACGCCGGAATCGGGCACGGGCACCACGATGTCCGCCGCCACGGCCGATTCGCCGGCCAGGGCCTCGCCGATCCGCTTGCGCGCCTCGTAGACGGGCGTACCTTCGACCACAGAATCCGGCCGGGCGAAGTAGATGTATTCGAACACGCAGAATCGCCCGGCGTTGGCGCCGAACGGCTTGATGCTGTGCACGCCCTTGTCGTTGATCACCACGATCTCGCCGGGTTCCACGTCGCGCACGAACTCGGCACCGACGATGTCCAGTGCGCAGGTCTCCGACGCGAGCACCCAGCCACCCACCCCGTCCGCCGGGCCGATGCGGCCCAGGATCAGCGGGCGGACGCCGTGCGGGTCGCGCACGCCCATCATCGCCTCGTTGGACAGCGTGATCAGCGAGTAGGCGCCCACCACCTGCTTCAACGCGTCGATCAGCCGGTCTACCACCGTGGAATACAGGCTGATGGCGATCAGGTGGACGAACACCTCGCTATCCGTGGTGGACTGGAAAAGGCAGCCGCGGCGGACCAAGGCGCGCTTGAGCGCCAGCGCGTTGGTAAGGTTGCCGTTATGGGACACCGCCAACCCGCCGAACTCGAATTCGGCATACAGCGGCTGCACGTTGCGCAGGATCGTCTCGCCGGTGGTGGCGTAGCGGTTGTGGCCGGCCGCAGCCTGGCCGGGTAAGGAGGCGATCACCCGCGCATCGCCGAAATTGTCGGCCACCAGGCCCAGCCCGCGATGCTGGTGGAAGCGCTGGCCGTCGAAGGATACGATCCCGGTCGCTTCCTGCCCGCGGTGCTGCAGCGCGTGCAGGCCGAGGGCGGTCAGCGCCGCCGCATCCGGGACATTCCAAACGCCGAAGATGCCGCATTCCTCATGCGGCTTGTCGTCATCGTAACGGTCGGGCAGCATGGGCGAACCCTCCTATGGGCGAGCCGGCGGAGCACTCGGGGCGGGCCCTGCCGGGTTCGCCTGGAGCTCCGCCGATCCAGTCGGCCGGCTTGCGGGTGGCACGACGAGCGCCGGCCGATACGTCTCCGGCAACCGCTGCACAACCCATGACGCGCCGATATAGATGGAGGGGAGCGTGCGCGCTTCCAACACCTGATCGGGCCAACGGTCCATGGGTTCGATCGCGCCAGCGACCAGGTAGGCGGCCACCACGAGCGCCGCCCCCCGTGCCACGCCGTAGGCGAGGCCCAGGGTGCGGTCCAGCCCGCCGAGTGCCGACTTGCGCACGGCGCCACCCAGCAGCCGAGCAACCAGCGACAGCACGATCAGCACCACCAGGAAGATGCCGCCGAACGCGACCGGATCGGCCACGTCCGGGTTGTCGATCGCCCGGCGCGCGACGCCCTGGAATTGCGGGAAGAAGTAGATGGCGGCAATCGCGGCACCGATCCATGCAGCGAGGCCGAACACCTCGCGCACCATGCCGCGCACGAAGCTGAGCATGCCGGAGAACGCGACCACGACGAGGACGGCGATATCGACCCAGTTCATCTGCCTCTGCTCATCTGCATCTGCCGGGCCGCTCAGACGCGTGCGTGCACATGCTGCGCTCTATCCCTCACGGCAGCGGTTCCGCCAAGCCCCGTTCGCCGGCTTAGCCTAAGGATTCGAACACGATCTCCTGCGCGCCGCCCCACAGGACGGTGCGGCCCAGCTCCGCCAGATGGTCCAGGCCCTCGGTGATGGTGAGGAAGTGGTTGCCCGCCAGGACGCCGACCTTGCTGGCGAATTGTACGCTGCCATAGGCAAGCAGGAACTCCGTCTCGCTCACCCCGCCCGGGTGCAGCAGGATCTGGCCCGGCGCCGGGTAGCTGGTCGCGTTCTCGTATCCGAGGCCGAGATCGAGGTCACCGAGCGGGATCCAGCACGCCTCGCCGCTCCAGCGCACGTGGATAATGCGCTCGCGGTAGGGCAGCAGGCTGCGGAACCGTTCGGCCGTGCGCGGGGCGGCGGCCTCGAACCGGGCGCCGAAGCTGAACGCGCCGGCGGTGATGCGGATGTCGGTCATCGGGCCGTGGTAACCCGTGATGCGATGCCGGTCCAGGCTCGGCCTGCCCAGGCGGTTACGCCTATGATGAGGCCCAGGCGGTTACGCCTATGATAAAACAATGAGCGAGCAGCAGGATGGTCCGTGGTGCGTCACCGCCGGCCCGGAGGAGGCGGGGGTGCGGCTGGACCGGTTCCTGGCGCTGCGGATCGGCGCGCTGTCCCGGTCGCGGATCAAGGCCCTGATCACGGGGGGGCACGCCGCAGCCGGCGGCCTGGCCACCACCGACCCGGCCCAGGCCGTGCAATCCGGCGTGGCCTACACGCTTCGCCCGCCGCCCACGGTGGGGGTGGTGCCGCAGGCCCAGGCCATCGCCTTCCCCATCCTGTTCGAGGACCGGGACCTGCTGGTGCTGGACAAGCCGGCGGGGCTGGTGGTGCACCCGGCGCCGGGCAACGAGGACGGCACGCTGGTCAACGCCCTGCTGGCGCATTGCGGCGCGGCCCTCGCCATTGGCGGCGAACGGCGGCCCGGCATCGTGCACCGGCTGGACAAGGACACGTCCGGCGTGATGGTCGTCGCCAAGACCGATCTGGCGATGGCGGCGCTGGCCGAGGCGTTCGCCGCGCGCACGCTGGAACGCTCCTACCTCGCGCTGTGCTGGGGCATACCATTCCCGTCGGAGGGCACGATCGAGGGCGCGATCGGGCGTGACCCGAAGGACCGCAAGCGCATGGCCGTGGTGACACGCGGCGGTAAGGCGGCCTTGACCCATTACCACGTAAGGGAGGCTTGGCAGGCTTGCGTGGCGCTCACCGAATGCCGGCTCGCGACGGGGAGGACGCATCAGATCCGGGTACACATGGCGGTGAACGGCCACCCCATCGTTGGGGATCCAGTGTACCTCCGCCGTGTCCCGGGCGTGGCGAAGCCGTTGCCGGCGGGATTGCGGGCTCGTCTGCTCGATTTTCCGCGGCAGGCCCTGCACGCCGCCGTACTTGGTTTCACGCATCCGCGAACGGGTGCTGCGCTCCGGTTCGAGACGCCGCCGCCGGCCGATTTCCTGGAGCTGCTCGCGGCGCTCGGCAGGCATCCGGACCCGTGATCCGCAGCATTTAGCTTGACCGGACCGGGCCGGTCCTGTATAAACTGCCCATAAGAGACCGGATGGTGCGCGGAATTATGCCATTCCAGTTCCGAGCTGCCTCGTTGAGGGGCTCATCGCTGGGACGTGAGGTGTGAATGCATCAACGCTTGTTCTGAACTGCAACCGGGGTCAGCCTTCGCCGTATTGGGTGGGTGTCCGTGCAGTCGGACTGTAGGAGCTAAGTCGTTATGGTCGCTGCTGTGATCAACGTCGCGCCTGAGGGCAACCTGTCCCGCTATCTCCAGGAAATTCGCAAGTTCCCAATGCTCGCTCCGGACGAGGAGTTGAACCTGTCGAAGGCTTGGCGGGACAATGAGGACATGGACGCCGCGCATAAGCTGGTGACGTCCCATCTCCGCTTGGTCGCCAAGATCGCCATGGGCTACCGCGGCTACGGCCTGCCGGTGGGCGAGCTGATCAGCGAAGGCAATGTCGGCATGATGCAGGCCGTCAAGCGGTTTGATCCGGATCGTGGGTTCCGCCTCGCGACCTACGCGATGTGGTGGATCCGTGCGGCCATCCAGGAATACATCCTGCACAGCTGGTCCCTGGTGAAGATGGGCACGACGGCCGCGCAGAAGAAGCTGTTTTTCAACCTGCGTCGGCTGAAGGGCCAGATGCAGGCCATCGATGATGGTGATTTGAAGCCCGAACAGGTCGCTAAAATCTCGCGCGTGTTGCAGGTTCCGGAGCAGGACGTCGTCAGCATGAACCGCCGCCTTGCGGCGCCGGATCATAGCCTGAACGCGCCCGTCCGCGCCGATAGCGAGGGTGAGTGGCAGGATTGGCTGGTTGACGAGGGGCAGAGCCAGGAGGGCGAGCTTGCCGACCGCGAGGAGCTCACCGGGCGCCGGGCCCTGCTCGGCAACGCGCTTAAGACGTTGAACGAGCGGGAGCGGCATATCCTGATCGAGCGGAGGCTGAAGGATAACCCGACGACGCTGGAGGAGCTGTCCCAGCAATACAACATCTCCCGCGAGCGTGTTCGCCAGATCGAGGTGCGTGCATTCGAGAAGCTACAGAAGTCGATGAAGCAGCAAGTGGTCGAACAGCGCCTTTCGGTGCCAATGGCTGCGTAAGCGTGTGAGTGGGTTGTGGCAGTGCTGCGGCCCACTCTGCGTTAACGGTTTCGTGGGATAGGGCGGACAGAGCGGTGCTCGTCCGCTCTATGTGCGACTCAACCACTGCTCTCCGATAGCATCCATTCTGCCCTTAAGCTGGCGTTCTCCTCTTGGAGTTGCTTGATGCGGCGCCGGGATGACGCTTCGAGGGCCAGGCGGGCGGCGATGTGGACCGTCTCATACAAGAGCCAGCCGGCCGCACAGCCGCCCCAGGCCAACAAAGGACAGGCTATGTCACTGAGGAGGTCGAGCGCGGCCGCGAGGGTGTTGCCGCTCTCCCAGAGGGCGCGGATCGGCGAGAAGGTGGCGGCGCTGCCGCAGAGCAGCATCGCCCTCGCGACTGGCCGCACTCGGGCCGCCTCGGTCAGGTAGAATGCGATCGCCGGGCAGAGCAGCACGGCGATCAACAGTGCCGTCCCTGGTGCCACGGCGACGACGCCGCCGGCCATGGCACCCTGTAGCCAAATCAGCGACCGGCCTGCCCGGCGAGCCTTCTGCTTCACGCGAAGATGGCCCAGGCCAGGCCCGCCAGACACGCGAGGGCCCCTATCCCACCGGCGACATCGTGCCCGACCCGCTGCGCCATACCGGCCCGGCTTTGACCGGCCTCGGCCAGATTGGCGAGTTCAAGCGTGATATCGGCCAGCCTAGCCTGAGCTGTCGCACAATCCTCCCGATCCCGGACCTGCTCGGCCTTTGCGTCCAGAAGCGTCGCGATCGGCGGCAGGTGGCCGGCCTTGGCCAGCGCCGCAAGGTCGGACGCCATGCGGGTGCGGCGGGTGCGGCTGCTGAAGAGCTGGATCTGGGGTTGCACCGCCTCGACGGCCCAGGCGCAGAGATGGGGCAGTGCGGCCGTATGCAGCTTCTCCTGCAACCGCGCGACCAGCCTGACATGGGCGAGCGGATCGTCCAACGGCAGGTCGGTCGCCAACTGGCCGAGTTCGGCATGCAGCCGCTCATCCCGCCGCGCCGCTATGAAGGCGACGACGTGGACGTCCAGCAAGGCCTGGCTGCCCGGCGGGCGCGTTGCCGCCGCTTGTTCCATGGCGAGCAGCAAGTCTGCCAGGCGGGTGACCCAGACCCGCTTGAGCATCGGGGAGTCGCAAGGCGAGAGCGGGTTGAGGCTATAGGCCAGCCGCAGGGGGGCGACGCCCTTCCGCCGGTCCGCTTGCAGGCTGCGGAGGTCATGGATCTCCGGCTGGTTCGACACATTGCCGGGTGCCTCGCGCCGCGATACCCAAGGCTTGACCACGTTCGCCAACGCAATTTCCGCGAGCAGCGCGGTCTGGTCCGGCTGATGGTGCCGTGCGTGGTCGAGCGCTGCGCCCAGCCCGTCCGGCCAGAGCGTGACCGAGCGCCACACCAACGGGGCTGCCGGATCGAGGAGTGCCACGGCGCTGGCGATCAGCGCCGGGTCGGCCAGGGTGTCGCCCGCGTTCGCCTGCATGTCCCGCAGACGGATTGCCTCGTCCAGCTGGGCAGCGACGAGCCCATCGCCCAGCCCGCGCCGAAGCCAGCGATCAACGACGCCGTTGCGTAGCATGGCCACGCCGGCCTTGGGATCACGTTGCAGGGCGTGGCCCAGGCTGCGTGCCGTGGAGGCGGAACAGGCGCCGATTTCGATCGGCCGTTGGGCGCGCCGGATGGGCCGCGCGGCGATGCGGCGGGCCCGCGCAGCCGCCGGAGTGGCGAGCAAGGCGGGCGAGGGCCGATGGTCCGGATCGTCCGCCAGCATGCCGCGGACCAGCTCGGCGATGCCGGCCGGCAGACGGTGGCTGCCGGCCAAGGTGGCGTAGCTGCCGTTCTCCAGCTTGCGGTGCAGCACCGCCGCGTCCGTGAGGCCCTCGACGGGGCTGTGACCAAGGGCGAGCAGGACCAGCACGGCACCGAGTGCGTAGACGTCATCCGCGATCGTGCCATTCCCCCGTCCCGCTTGGATGCAGGCGGCGGCATAGGCCGGTTCGATCCAGCCCGGCTGGTGGCAGGCGGGTGGCGCGGCCCAGGCGCACCCCAGGCTGACCGGGGTTCCACGCGCGCCTTGGAACAGGTTGTCCGGACGGATCGACCGGTGGGTGACGCCGCGCGCTTCCAGATCGACTAGTACGAGGGCGGCCGGTTTGAGGACCTGCTCGATCAGTTCCGTCTCGGACCAGGGCTGCAGGGTGGCCTGCAAGGAGGGGCCCGGCGGCGCGGGGCAGATGATGAAATACCCATCCTCCCCCGATGGGGTCGCCGCCGCGCCATGCGCCATGGGCCAGAGCAGGTTGACCACCGGTGTCGCGCCGAGTGCCGCGAGCGTGCGCCCGCGGGCAGGCCAGCCGCGGCTGACGGGTACGGCCATCACACTGCCTTGGCCCAATGCACTTGCTGCGAAGGCGTGGCCGGGCGGTGCCGCGCCCTCCAGCGGGCGGGTGAAATCGATGCTGTAGACGCCGCCGACCAGTCCGGCGGGAGGTGAAGCCATTCTGGCGTGCTCGCTGCTGCGCACGCCTATTTTGGCGGGGGAGGGTTAACGAAGGATTGCTTGGTGGGGGGCCTAAGCTCCCTGGCCTGCTTGCCTTCTCCCTCTCCCGTCCTTCACGGGAGAGGGTCGGGGTAAGGCCGGCCGCGCACATACTTGCCAGCAGTTACGGGATCCCAAGCTCCCTCACCCCGGCCCTCTCCCAGACGGAGAGGGAGAAGGGGTCGGCCTATCCCTCGAACGGATCGCGCATCAGGATCGTGTCGTCGCGCTCCGGGCTGGTGGAGAGCAGCGTCACGGGGGCTTCGACCAGCTCCTCCACGCGGCGGACGTATTTGATCGCCTGGGCCGGCAGGTCGGCCCAGGTGCGGGCGCCCTTGGTGGAGCCGGTCCAGCCCTCGACCCTCTCGTAGATCGGCCGGGCGGCGGCTTGGGCGCCGGGGGCAGCGGGCAGGTGGCGCATGGTGGCGCCGGCGACGTCGTAGCCGGTGCAGATCTGCAGCTCGGGCAGGCCGTCCAGCACGTCCAGCTTGGTGAGTGCCAGGCCAGTGATGCCACCGACCTTGACGGCCTGTCGCACCATTGCGGCGTCGAACCAGCCGCAGCGCCGGGGGCGGCCCGTCACCACGCCGAACTCGCGGCCCCGCTCGCCCAGCAGGCGCCCGGTCGCGTCGGTCAACTCGGTCGGGAATGGGCCGCTGCCGACGCGGGTGCAGTAGGCCTTGGCGATGCCGAGCACGAAGCCGACCGCGCCCGGGGCCATGCCGGACCCACTGGCAGCGGTGGCGGCGACCGTGTTGCTGCTGGTCACGAAGGGGTAGGTGCCGTGGTCCACGTCCAGCATCACGGCCTGCGCGCCTTCGAACAGGATGCGCTGGCCGGCCCGGCGCGCATCGTCCAGGCGCTGCCACACCGGCTCGACAAACGGCAGCACCTTGGGGGCCAAAGCGAGCAGGTCGTCCAGCAATCGCTGCTTCTCGAACGTCTCGGCGCCCAGGCCGCGCAGCAGCGTGTTGTGGTGCAGCAGCAGCTCGTCCAGCTTGTGCGACAGCGTCTCCGGCTCGGCCAGGTCGCACATGCGGATGGCGCGGCGGGCGACCTTGTCCTCGTAGGCGGGTCCGATGCCGCGCCCCGTGGTGCCGATCTTGTGCTCGCCGCGGGCAGCTTCGCGCGCGCGGTCCAGAGCCGCGTGCAGCGGCAGGATCAGGGGCGCGTTGTCGGCGATGCGCAGGGTGGCGGGCGTCACCTCCAGGCCTTGCCCGCGCACCCGCTCGATCTCCGCCAGCAGCGCCACCGGGTCGATCACCACGCCGTTGCCGAGGATGCCGAGCTTGCCCCGCACCAGCCCCGACGGCAGCAGGCTGAGCTTGTAGGTCTGGTTGCCCACCACCAGCGTGTGCCCGGCATTGTGGCCGCCCTGGAAACGCACGACGATGTCGGCCCGGCTGGCGAGCCAGTCCACGACCTTGCCCTTGCCCTCGTCGCCCCATTGGGCGCCGATCACGGTCACGTTCGGCATGCTGGTCTCGCTGTCTAGAGGGGGATCGCGGCGCCGTCGCGCAGGATATGGGTGCAGTCCAGCCGGGCGGCTTCCGCCTCCGGGTCGTCCACTGGGTCGAGCGCCGCAACGGTCACGTGGCCCTGGTCGCGCAGCCGCGCCGCGGATTGGTAGGGCTCGCCCACCGGCACGAACACGCGGGGCCGGGGCGCGGGCGGGGCGCAGGCGCGCAGGATCGCGTCGGGGTAAAGGGTCAGCCCGGTGGCCGGCTCGTCCTCGCCGCAGAGATAGCGGCCGCCGCGGCCCAGGACCTCGTGGCGGCCCGGCGCATAGACGGCGGTGCAGACCCCCGTGTGATACGGCAGGTCACGGAATTCCAGCGGGTCCACCGTGAGCTTGATGCTGGGCGCGCGGGCCTGGATGGCGCGCACCGTCTCCGTCAGGCGCTGGCACAGCAGGGCGGAGAGCGGCGGCAGCGTGACCGACTCCAGCTGCGCGAGCGCGGGCCCGGCCAGCCCGGCGGCGAGCAGCAGCGTGCTGAGCGTGTCGGCCAGGCGGCCGCCATGCTGCAACACGGAGGCCATGTCCTTGCGGTCCAGCGCCCTAAGCAGGAGTTGGCGAGCAGGCCCGGCGACCCCCGCCTCATCCAGCAGCGTTGGGGCCAGGCGGGGAAGCGTGAGGTCGAAGCTGACCTTGGTGAGCCCGAGTGCCGTCAACGCCTCGGCGGCGACCAGCACCATCTCGGCATCCGCGGCGAGGCTATCGCAGCCGATCAGCTCGATGCCAGCCTGGGCGATCTGCCGGTCCGGCGCGATCTGGCTGCTGCGCACCCGCAGGCACTGCCCGGCGTAGCACA
>CAXSEK010000059.1:3515-10187 GCA_964235625.1 uncultured Acetobacteraceae bacterium | reverse complement strand
CATACCCTGGTCCGCGAGTACCGGGCCATGGAGCAGGCGGCAGCCGAAATAGCGACCATGCACCTGGTCGGTCTGGGCCAGTTAGCGGCGAAGAAGCAAGCCTAGGCGGACGGCACAACCCGTTGTAGGTCGGATGAGCGAAGCGCCTCCGCCGTCGCCGGTGGCACGCAGGTCGGCAGAAAACGCCAAGGCTTTCCTTCGACACCTGGGAGGCCACGACGTTGGGGGCCGATCTCCCGGCGGGTGCGTAGCAGGCAACGCGCGTTGATCTCGATCTTCGGTGGGCTGAAACGTCGTTCGGTATAATCGCAATGAAGGGGATGAAACCATGAAAACGCGTAAGCTGGGCCGCAACGGCCCGGAGCTATCGGCGATCGGGCTGGGCTGCATGGGCATGTCCGCCTTCTACGGCGGGCGGGACACCGATGAGAGTGTGCGGACGCTGCACCGCGCCGTCGAGCTTGGCGTAACCTTCTTCGACACCGCCGACGCGTATGCCAACGGCGCGAACGAGAGCCTGGTCGGCCGCGAGCTTACGGCGGTGCGCGACCACGTGTTCATCGCCACCAAGTTCGCCAACACCTGGGGCCCGGACGGCCAGCGCACCGGGCTCAGTGGCAAGCCGGACTACGTGCGCTCCGCCTGCGATGCCAGCCTGAAGCGGCTCGGCGTGGACGTGATCGACCTGCTGTATCAGCACCGCGTGGACCCGAACACGCCGATCGAGGACACCGTCGGCGCCATGGCCGGCCTGGTACAGGCGGGCAAGGTGCGCTTCCTGGGCCTGTCCGAGGCCGCCCCCGCCACCATCCGGCGCGCCCATGCCGTGCACCCGATCACGGCGTTGCAGACCGAATACTCGCTATGGTCGCGCGAGCCCGAGGCGGAGATCCTGCCGCTGGTGCGGGAGCTCGGTATCGGCTTCGTCCCGTATAGTCCGCTCGGGCGCGGGTTCCTGACAGGGCAGATCAAGTCGATCGACGACCTGGACAAGGACGATTGGCGCCGCACCTCGCCGCGCTTCCAGGGTACCGCCTTCGACGCCAACCTGCGCCTGGTCGGCAAGATCGGTGACCTGGCGGCGGCGAAAGGGTGCACGCCGGGTCAACTCGCCTTGGCCTGGGTGCTGGCGCAGGATGACGACCTGATCCCGATCCCAGGCACGAAGAAGGTGCGCTACCTCGAGGAGAACGTCGCCGCGGCCGACATGGCCCTGAGCCAGGCGGAGCTTGCGGCGATCGACGACGCACTGCCGGCGGGCGCGGCAGCCGGGGAGCGTTACGCGGCTGAGGCGATGCTAGTGCTCAACGGCTGACCGGTCTTAGGAGGACCTATGCAGTACACCAATTTCGGCAAGACTGGCCTGCAGGTCTCAAAGCTCTGCCTGGGCACGATGACCTTCGGGCTGCAATGCGACGAGCGGCAGAGCCACGCCATCCTGGACACGGCGTCGGCAGGCGGGATCGACTTCCTCGACGCCGCCGACGTCTACCCGCTGGGCGGCGGCCACAACACGGCGGGCCGGACGGAGGAGATCGTCGGCAGCTGGCTGCAGGGCAAGCGCAACCAGTTCGTGCTGGCTACCAAATGCGTCGGCGCCATGGGGACCAAGCCGTGGGACGGCGGCATGTCGCGCAAGCACATCCTGGACGCTATCGACGCCTCGCTGCGGCGGCTCGGCACCGGGTACGTCGATGTCTATCAACTGCACAGCTACGACCCGAACACGCCGATCGACGAGGCGCTCGAGGCCTTGGACACGGTGGTGCGTCATGGCAAGGCCCGTTATGTCGGCGTCTCCAACTGGCCGGCCTACAAGGTCGCGCGCGCGATCGGCCGCAGCGAGCTGCGCAATTTGATGCAAATCCGGTCGGTGCAGCCGCGCTACAACCTGCTGTTCCGCAGCTTCGAGCGCGACCTGTTGCCGTTCTGCGCGGAGGAGGGCGTGGCTGTGATCCCATATAACCCGTTGGCCGGCGGCCTGCTCACCGGCAAGCACGACAGCGCGGCGGCACCCCCGCAGGGTTCGCGCTTCCAACTCGGCACCGCTGGCGCGCGCTACCAGGAGCGCTACTGGCACGCGCAGCAATTCGAGACCATTGCGGCGCTGCGCACGATCGCAGCCGACGCGGCGATGAGCATGGCCACCATGGCGATGCGCTGGGTGATGTCGAACCCGGCGGTCACCGCGCCCATCATCGGTGCCAGCCGGCCCGAGCAGCTGACCGATACGCTGGCCGCCGCGCAGCACGGGCCCTTGCCGGCCGATCTCAAGGCCAAGTTGGACGACCTTACCTTTGGGATGGCGGGCAATCGACGCAGACCGGTGACGCAGGGCTGGCAGACCCCATCCGGCCTTGACCCTTTGGCGTCCGATGCCAGGTCCGTCGCAGCGCGGAAACGATTTTCCACCGCGAACTCGTCTATCAATCGTTAGGACCAATATATGAGCGACTCGAACGCGGCGATGGCCATCTACCTGACAGGCCTGCGTAATCAGCATTCCGTCGAGACGCAGGCGATCGGGACCATTCAGAACGAGCTGCCGCGCATGAAGGCCTATCCCGACCTGCATGCGATGATGCAGGCGGACAAGGCCCGTTCGACCGAGCAGGCGGCTCGGCTGGACCGGCTGCTGTCCAAGCACGGCACGAGCAAATCGGCCGCGAAGGAAGCGGTAACGGGCGCGGTCGCGACCGTCGCCGGGTTTGCGCACGCGATGGCATCCGACGAGGTACTCAAGGACGTGCTCGCAGCCGTCGGCTACAAGGCCTACGAAATCGGCTCCTACAAGGTGCTGATCACCCTGGCCCAGGCCGTCGGCGCCACGGACGACGTGGCCGTTCTCGAGGAGTCGATGAAGGAGGAGCAGGAGATGGGCGACTGGCTCGGCACCCACATCCCAGGCTTCGTCCACGCCTACGTCAAGCAGCAGGCCGCCTGACGCAGCCTTCTTAGGTTTCCCTCTTCCGTCCTTTACGGAAGAGGGAACATCGACGGCTGCTCAAATGTTGACCCGCTCCTCCTCCGGAACGTCTTCGTCCGGACCGACGTAGAGCGCCGCGCACTCGTCGCCCAGCACGCCGCCCTGGAGCTGGATGTCCAGCTTGAACGCGTCGGCGATGAAGTCTACCGCGTTCATGTGACGGTCTTCGAAATACATGTCGTGGACCTGATGGCGTTCTGCCCCGTAGACGATGCGGCCGACCTTGGCCCAGATCGATGCCATGCTGCACATGCCGCAGGGCTGCAGCGTCGAGTAGAGCGTGGCCCCCCGGAACTCGTGTGTGCCGAGGCGCTTGCCGGCCCGGCGCATCGAGACGATTTCGGCGTGCGCGGTGGGATCGTGTCGGGCATCCACCTCGTTGTGCCCCTCGCCTATGATCTTGCCGTTCAGCACGATCACGCAGCCGATCTGATTGCCGCCGGGTGCCCGGCCCCCTTCGCGCGCGAGTTCGATGGCGCGCCGCATGTATGTCTCGTCATCCATGCGCACCAAGCGCCCGGTGGTGCCGAGGGTTCCTGGGCCGTTGGGTCATCCCGCATCGCCGGATGGCCTTGCCGCGGCAATGCCCTCGTACCACGAAGCATACGGGGTCGTGCGGGCCAGGCGGCGGTTGCAATCGGGTGCGCCGTCGGTCCACCACGCGGGCCCCCGCTCCCCAAGGGCCGTCTTCGCCGCGTCCACCCGCCTTTGGGCGGCCTCCCGCCCAGGCAGGTCGGCGTTAGGCATGGCGACCTGCTTCGCCCGCCGCGCCGACATCAGCTCGCGGGTGAGCGCGGCCTTGTCCTCGTCGCCGAGGCTGGGGTTGGCGCATCGCCAGAGCCGGCCGCGCACCACGAAGTAGCGGCCGTCCGGCGTGACAGGGTGCTTCATCGGTCCCGTCGAGCAGTCCATGCATCGCGCGGTCAAGCCACCCTGGCGAAGATTGGCCGAGTCGTTACAGTATCGCCAGCGCGTGCAGATCCGGTGCGTGACGGCTTTTTTGGAGACGACAATGGCGCAGCGTCCGATCTGGCGTGGACACCTCCGGTTGGCGCTGGTCTCGTGCCCGATCGCGCTCTACAGCGCCAACCACGACCGCGGATCGCTCCACTTCAACCTGATCAACCCGAAGACCGGTAACCGCATCAAGATGATCACCCAGGATGCCGAGACCGGCGAGACCCTGGCGCGCGGGGACCTGGTGAAGGGCTATGAGTTCAAGAAGAACAGCTACCTCATCGTGGACGACGAGGATTTTGAGAGCGCCCGGATCGAGAGCTCGTCCACGGTCAAGATCGAGAAATTCGTCGATGCCGGCACGATCGACCCGGTGTATTTTGCCGCCAGCTACTACCTGGCGCCGGACGGCGAGGCCGGGCAGGACGTCTACCTCGTGCTGCGCGATGCGATCGCTGGCACGGGCAAGATCGCCCTCTCGCGTGCCGTCATCGCCCGGCGGGAGCACCCGATCGCCATCATGCCGATGGGCAAGGGCCTGGTCGTCCACACCCTGCACGAGGAGCGCGACCTCAACGACTACGCGGACCTGTTCGACCACCTGCCCGCCGCCAAGCCGGACCCGGACATGATCCAGCTGGCGACCCAGCTGATCGACCGGCAGGCTGGGACCTACGACCCGGCGGACGTTGAGGACCGCTACGAAACCCGGCTACGCGCTATGATCGAGGCCAAGCTCAAGGGCGAGGGCATCTCGATGGAGGAGCCGGAGGAGCCGGACCGCGGCAACGTCGTCGACCTGATGGCGGCTTTGAAGAAGAGCCTCGGCCAGGTCGTAGAGCCCGCACCCGCCCCGAAGAAGGCCGCGGCCAAGGCGAAGGCACCGGCAAAAACGAAGGCGCCCGCCGAGAAGCCGGCCGCGAGGACGCCGTCAGCGCCCGCCCGAGCCACCCGGAAGCGTGCCTGAGCCGTGCTGACCGTCGGACGCGGCGTCGTGATCGACCGGCCAACGCCGCAGCCTAACATGCTGGCCATCCTCGAGGCAGACCTCGCAATAGATCGCGTGCGTGGCGGCATGGTAGCCGGTCTCGCCATCGCCGATGCCGCATTCGGGGCAGTTGTAGTGCCAGAGGGCGACGTTGGTCTGCTTGGTCGTGGTCGACATGGTGTGCCCTTTGTCCGGCAGGTCGCGATTCGGTCTCCGGTCGCCAATCTACGCGCCACCGCACGGGTGCAGCCAGCTTACCGCGATCACGATCCGATTCCCGGTCAGCGGTGATGGCCAAGGCGGACGCCAGGGACGCGTCCACCCGGACGGGCCTGGCGGTGGCCACCCTGCTCCGTCTGGCTGACGCAGACCTCCGGGACACGGCTGTTCTGGAGTCGGGCCGTGACCCGGGCAACGCCCCCGCTTTGGCCGGGCAAGCCGTCACGCGCCTGGTCGATGCCGTGGCCGCCTCGGAGCGTGGCTGGCCGGTCGGGCCGGCCGGCGACCTGGCGGCCATCCCCGACGAGAACCCGCTCAAACACCCTTTGGCGGCGCTGCGCCGCCAACTTCCGCCCGTGCTGCCGCGCCAGCCGCTGGCGGACGGCCGGGCCCCGCCGGCGGCCGATCGTGTCCGGCTGCGTGACGGCGTCCTGTCGGCCCGCGCGCTGCTGAAGGACTTGGCAGTGCGCTTCGGAACGGATCTGTCCGGCACGGAAGCCGCCGGCACCATCGCGCCGATCCGGCCCGAGCCCCCTCCCCCGCCACCCAAGCCGCCCGAGCCGGCGCCGCCCCCAGCCGCTGCCCCGGTCGCGCCCACCTCGCACCGGGCAGCGCCCCCGATCGTGATCGCACCGGTCCGGCCGCCCGGGGCAGGTCCGCCGGACGAACCGCACGTGGTCGCGGGACGGTCCACGATCATGCCCCGCGCCAATCCAGGGAGCGTCGCCTCGACGGCATTCTGGTCCCTGATGGACCTGTGGAAGATGTCCGACACCGCGGCGCTCGACCTGATCGGCCACCCGGGCGGTCTGACCAAGAAGGGCACGCGGCCCCGCTTCAAGCTGACCGGCGAGGAAGTGGACCTGTTCCAGGGGCTGCTGGAGATCGACGCGGGCCTCGTGCCGCTGAAACTCGATCCGGGTGCGTGGCTTTACCGTCCCATCAAGGCGACGCCGTTCGCGGGCGCGACTCCGCTGGCCTTCCTGACCAGGATGCGGCTGCCGGGTGTGCGGGCGACGATCGGCTTCCTGCTGCAGAGTGGGCTGAAGCTGTCGCTGTCGGCCTAGCGCGTGGATGAAGGGATCGCCATGGACAAGCTCTCCACTTACCAAGCCAAGCGCGATTTCACCCAGACCGCCGAACCGCAGGGCGCGCTCGCGGTGCGGCCATCCACGCAGCTGCGCTTCGTCATCCAAAAGCACGACGCGACCCGGCTGCACTACGACCTGCGCCTCGAGCTGGACGGCGTGTTCAAGTCCTGGGCCATCACGCGCGGCCCCTCGCTGGACCCGCACGACAAGCGGCTCGCGGTCGAGACCGAGGACCACCCGCTCGATTACGGCGATTTCGAGGGCACCATCCCGAAAGGTCAGTATGGCGGCGGCACGGTGCAGCTGTGGGACCGCGGCACCTGGGCGCCGCAGGGGATGACCGCCGAGCAGGGCCTGGCCTCCGGCGACCTGAAATTCACCCTGGAGGGCGGGCGCCTGCATGGCAGCTGGGTGCTGGTGCGGATCAAGGG
>CAXSEK010000059.1:0-3415 GCA_964235625.1 uncultured Acetobacteraceae bacterium | reverse complement strand
TCACCCTGGAGGGCGGGCGCCTGCATGGCAGCTGGGTGCTGGTGCGGATCAAGGGCTGGTCCGGCAAGCGGGTTAACTGGCTGCTGATCAAGCACCGGGACGAGCATGTGCGGGAGGGCGACGCGGACGCGCTGCTGGCCGAGGACCGCTCCATCGCGTCCGGCCGGGCGATGGCGGAGATCGCCGCGGGGACGGGCCGGGCGCCGGCGCCGTTCATGGTGGAACGGCCGCCAGGTGCCGTAGCCAAGGACGCGGTGTGGGATTCCAATGTGGGCCTCGCACCCGCCCTCCGTGCGGAGAAGAAGCCGCGCGTAAAACCAAAACCGAAACCGGCGGGCATGCCGGATTTCATCGAACCGCAGCTGTGCCACTCGGTCGAGCGCCCGCCCGCCGGCGAGGGTTGGATCCACGAGATCAAGTTCGACGGCTACCGCGTCCAGGTCCGGATCGAAGCGGGCCGGGCAGTGATCCGCACCCGCAAGGGGCTGGACTGGACGGAGCGGTTCGGCGCCATCGCCCGCGCCTGCGCCGAGCTGCCGGACGGGATCGTAGATGGTGAGATCGTGGCGCTGAGCCATGACGGCGCGCCGGATTTCGCGGCGCTGCAGGCCGCCATCGCGGAGGAGGCGACGGACCAACTGGTGTTCTTCGCCTTCGACCTGCTGCATGCCGGCAGCGAGGATCTGCGCACCCTCAAGCTGTCCGATCGTAAGGCCCGGCTGCAACCGTTCCTGAGCGGCAAGGCCCCTGCCCTGCTCCGCTACGTCGACCATTTCGAGACCGGCGGGGACGCCGTGCTGAAGTCCGCCTGCAAGCTCTCGCTGGAGGGGATCGTCTCCAAGCAGGCCAGCGCGCCGTACCAATCCGGCCGAAGCGAGACCTGGACCAAGGCGAAATGCCGTGCCGGACACGAGATGGTCATCGGCGCCTGGACCGACACGGCCGGGCAGCTGCGCTCGCTGATGGTCGGCGTCTATCGTGGCGGCCACTTCATCCATGTGGGCCGGGTCGGCACGGGGTTCGGCCAGGCCGTGGCCGGGCGCCTGCTGCACCGCCTGAAGGCGGTCGGGGCAGCCCGCAGCCCGTTCACCGGCCCGGGCGCGCCGCGGCCGGCGGCGAACATCCACTGGGTCCGCCCCGAGCTGGTCGCCGAGGTCGAGTTCGCCGGCTGGACCGCCGCCGGCCAGGTGCGCCAGGCCGCGTTCAAGGGTCTGCGCGAGGACAAGCCGGCCGCCGAGGTGGAGGCAGAGATGCCTGCCTCCGCGGCGAAGACGGCGATCGCCAAGTACGTCCCCAAGCAGGCGAGCGCCGCCGCGTCCGTGATGGGCGTGCCGATCTCCAAGCCCGACAAGGTGATGTGGCCCGAAGCCGGCGGCGACGGCCAGCCGGTCACCAAGCTGGATCTGGCGCGGTATTACGAGGCGGTGGGGCCCTGGCTGCTGCGCCACCTCAAGGGGCGGCCCTGCTCCATCATCCGGGCGCCGGACGGGTTCGCGGGCGAGACCTTCTTCCAGCGCCACGCGATGCCGGGTTCGTCCAACCTGCTGGAGCTCGTTACCGTCACGGGTGACCGCAAGCCGTATCTGGAGATCGACCGGGTCGAAGGGCTGGCCGCGGTGGCGCAGACGGCGGCGCTGGAATTGCACCCGTGGAACTGCGACCCGTTCCATCCCGACATCCCGGGCCGCCTGGTGTTCGACCTGGATCCCGGTCCGGAGGTGGCGTTCACCGCGGTGATCGCCGCCGCGAAGGAGGTGCGGGACCGCCTGGCCGAGTTGGGCCTGGTCAGCTTCTGCAAGACGACCGGTGGCAAGGGCCTGCACGTCGTGACCCCGCTCGCCCGGGCGAAGACGGGTAACCCGAGCTGGCCAGAGGCGAAGGTGTTCGCGCAGGCGGTGTGCCGGGCGATGGCCGATGCGGCGCCGGACCGCTACGTGACCATCATGGCCAAGAAGGTGCGCACGGGCCGCATTTTCCTAGACTATTTGCGCAACGACCGGCTGGCGACCGCCGTGGCGCCGTTGTCACCGCGGGCCCGGCAAGGGGCCACCGTGTCGATGCCGGTTACCTGGGCACAGGTGAAGGACGGGCTGGACCCGCAGCGTTACACCCTGCGCAGCGTGCCCGGCCTGCTGGCGAAGACCAAGGCCTGGGCGGAGTATTGCGACGCCAAGCGTCCGCTGGCGGATGCGATCAAGCGACTGGCCGGATGATGCGCAGGGAATTGCGACGAGCGCATGCGACCCATCGGCCGGGCCTGCGTTGGCAGCGGACCAACGTGTAAGAGGATTGAGCATGTCAGCACCAGAAAGCCTGAAGGAAGTTTACACCGACGAGATCAAGGATCTGTGGTCCGCCAACGACCAGATGATCAAGACATTGACCACCCTGAACGAGGGCGTCCACGACACGAAGCTAAAGGCGCACCTCACGGAGTCACTCGCCGGGATCGGCCGGCACAACGCCATCCTGATGGACCTGTTGAAGGATGCCGGCGAGGTCGTGGAAAAGGAGCATTGCAAGGGCATGGAGGGGCTCTGCAAGGAGGCGCTGAAGCACGGCGTGAAGGAAGCGCCGGAGGATGGCGAGCTTAAGGACATCGTCATCATCAGCCAATATCAGCGCATGTGCCATTATGGCATCACCGGCTTCGGCTCCGCCAAGACGCTGGCCAAAGCGCTGGGCATGAAGGATCACGTCACAAAGCTCGAGGGCATCGTGGGTGACATCTACGGCGCGGACGAACTGACCAGCCAGATGGGCGAGAAAGTTGCCAAGGCCGCCGCCAAGCACGCCAAGGCTTCGTAACGCCGCCCACACTCTTCGCCCTGTCCCTCTTTTCGGAGAGAGCTGACCTCCGCGGGCTTCTCCAGCCCGCGGAGCGGCAGCGTAGGGCTGGGTAAGAGAGCTAGGGATCCCGTAATGGCTTGATGATTCGTGGCTGGACCGACCTTACCCCGGCCCCGCCCGTGACGGATCAGAGGCGGAGCGGGTATTCCCCTCTTGATCAACGCTGTTCTACACCGGTCTGCTTTTGATGGGTTCACGGGGCATCTCGTTCGACGAATTTACCTTCACCTTGCGCCAAAGCGTGCGGCGGCACGATGGGCACGATCTCACCTCCGCCGACGTTGCGGCATCACTTGCCATCCAGCAAGAAACAGGGGATCGAGCAAGCGAAACAGGCTTATCTCAGCTGGGAGATCGACCTGGTCCGGGCCGAGACGACCCGATATCGCGTTCGGTGTTGAACCATAACATGATCTAGGCACCCGGCATGGCCTGCCGCAGCGCTATGCAGAAATCTGGCGCGTCCGCGGCATCGGCTCGCGGTGTTCGCCGTAGCCCGGCTGGCACGGAGCCGGAAGGCCGTCCCGGGGACCGGCGTGGCGCCGAGCTGCCGGGTCGTGGTGGA
>CAXSEK010000058.1:0-10215 GCA_964235625.1 uncultured Acetobacteraceae bacterium | reverse complement strand
CGCAGAGCGGGGTTGTCGAAGGGCGGCTGCAGGTGGTTCAGCCGCATGGTGCCGATCAGCCCCGTCGGGTCGTTCTGACGCACCACCAGCCCGGCGTCCCGGCGCAGCACAGGCAGCAGGTCCGCGTCCGGGGTCAGCCACCAATCCACCTCGCCACGGCCGAGTGCCGCGGCGACGGTGCTGGCGTCCGGGATGACGTGCCACTCGACCCGGTCCAGGTGCACGATTTTCGGGCCCGCCGTCCAATCGGGGGTGCCGGCCGGGCGGGGCACGTAGCCGTCGAACCGCTCGTAGACCACAAGCGAGCCGGGCACCCGCTCGTCCGCCTTGAAGCGGAACGGGCCGCTGCCGACCATCTCGGTGACCTGCTTGAACGGGTCGGTCAGGGCCAGGCGCTCGGGCATCATCGGGCACATCGAGGGCGGGGTCTTGGCCAGGGCGTCCGGCAGCAGGGGGAACGGCAGCTTCATGCGGACCGCGATGGTGCGGTCGTCGGGGGCGGCGATCTCGTCCGCGGCCGCCATCACCGCTTGGCCGAACGGGTCCCGCGCGCCCCAGCGGCGGATGCTGGCCACGCAGTCCCGCGCCAGCACCGGGGCGCCGTCGTGGAAGCGCAGGCCCGGGCGCAGGGTGATGCGCCAAGAGCGGCCGGCTTCCTCCGTCACGGCACCCTCGGCCATCTGGGGGGAGGCGGCGTAGGTGCTGTCCATGCCGAACAGGGTGTCGAACACCATGTAGCCGTGGTCCCGGCTCTGGTACGTGGTGGTCCAGACGGGGTCGAGCACGGCGAGGTCGGTCTGCGGGACGAAGCGCAGCACCTTGGCGCCGCCGGCGCGGGCGAGCATGGGGGTGGCGAGGGTGGTGGCGGCGGCGAGGAAGCTGCGGCGCTGCATGGTGCGGGTCTCCGGTCGCAGGTTTCGTGAGCGCTCAAGCAAACGGTGTGCTTGGCCTATGGGCGGCCGGACCGCGCTGCGAGCAGATTCTTGCGGACGCCGTAGAGGCTGATCGCGGACCAGAACGCCTCGATCACGATCGAGGGCAGGTTGGGATGCACGATGAGGGAGATCATCACCAGGGCTGAGCCGGCCAGGTTCATCGCCGGGTAGCGCCAATCCGCGGACCCTAGCCGGCCGGACTGGTTGAGGAAGTAGCCGAGCGCGATCATCGCCGCGCCCAGGTAGCCGACGATGTTGGACGCCAGGTCGAGCAGCCCTGCCAAGGTCATCCACCGTCTCGCATGCAAAGGACGCCGGGTCGCTCTACCCTGGCCGCGCGTGTCGTGCCACGTGCAAGAGGGGACCGAAACCGATGGATCGTGCTGACCTGGAAGCGCTGGACCGGGCCGACCCGCTCGCCCCGTTCCGCGACGAGTTCGCGTTGCCGGAGGGCGTGGTCTACCTGGACGGCAACTCGCTGGGGGCCTTGCCGCGTGCCACGCCGGGCCGGGTGGCGGCGGTGCTGGAGCGGGAATGGGGGCGGGGGCTGATCCGGTCCTGGAACGAGGCCGGGTGGATCGGCCTGCCGGAGCGGGTCGGCGACAAGATCGGCCGGTTGCTGGGTGCGCCGCCGGGCACGGTGATCGCGGCGGATTCGACGTCGGTGAACGTGTTCAAGCTGCTGGCGGCGGCACTCGGGCTGCGGCCGGGGCGGCGGGTGATCCTGTCGCAGGCGGGCAATTTCCCGACCGACCTGTATATCGCGGAGGGCCTGGCCGCGCTGCTGGGGGGCAGCCACGCGTTGCGGACGGTGCCGGCGGACGGGATCACGGCGGCGCTCGACGGCGACGTGGCGGTGGTGATGCTGACGCATGTGGACTACCGCACCGGGGCGATGCACGACATGGCGGGGCTGACAGCGGCGGCCCATGCAGTGGGGGCGTTGGTGCTGTGGGACCTGGCGCACTCGGCCGGTGCGGTGCCGGTGGACCTGGTGGCGGCGGACGCGGATCTTGCCGTTGGCTGCGGCTACAAGTTCCTCAATGGCGGGCCGGGGGCGCCCGCCTTCCTGTACGTGGCGCAGCGGTGGCAGGAGGCGGCGCGCTATCCGCTGACCGGGTGGCTGGGCCATGCCGACCCGTTTGGTTTCCACCCCAGCTATGTGCCGGCGCCGGGTATCGCGCGCGCCGTGGTGGGTACGCCGAGCGTGCTCGCAATGGCGGCGCTGGAGATGGGGGTGGACATCGCCTTGCGGGCGCCGATGGACCAGGTGCGTGCGAAGTCGGTGCGGCAGGCGGAGCTGCTGATGGCACTGGTGCGGGATGCGTGCGCCGGGCTGGACCTCGCGACGCCGGTGGACCCGGCGTTGCGCGGCAGCCAGGTCTCGTTCCGCCATCCGGAGGCGTATGCGGTGATGCAGGCGCTGATCGCCCGCGGTGTGATCGGCGACTTCCGCACGCCCGACATCCTCCGCTTCGGCATCACGCCGCTGACGCTGCGCTACGCCGATCTGTGGGACGCGGTGGTGGTGCTGCAGGACGTGCTGGCGACGGGGGTGTGGCGGGAGGAGCGGTTCCGGACGCGGAACCGGGTGACGTAGCGATAGCGCCTGCAACCCGTTATGGAGCGCATCATGCAATGGACCGACTGCCCCCTCATCGAGCAAATCCCCGGTAAGCTGTCCGGTGCCCCGGTGCTGCGTGGCACCCGTGTGCGTCCGCAGGATATTCTGGCCAACGCCGCGATGGGGTCTGAGTGGATCGCCGAGGCGCTCGGCCTGCCAATCGAGCACGTCCGCTTGGTGCTGATATTTCACCGGGCGCATATCGATCAGCTTCCGTTGGAATACATCTCTTTGGACCGGGTGGCCGCACTTGGGGCCGACCAGATCGACTGGTCCGATTGCGAGCTAATCGACTGCCATATCGGCGAACCGGTTATCCGCAACACCCCCGTCCGCCCGATCGATCTGATCGCGCACGCCGCCGAGGGGGTCGACGATCTGGCCGGTTCTTATGATCTCCCGGCGGACACCGTACGGTCGGTGCTGGCTTACTATCATACACGCAAGAGGCAGCTTGCGCCTGCTGTTTGACCATAGCGTTCCGTCGCCCCTCCGTGCCCTGCTGGCTAGCCATGATGTCAGCCTGGCCCGCGATTGCGGCTGGCAGGAGTGGCCAACGGCGTGCTGATCGCGTCTGCCGAGGGTGCTGGCTTCGAAGTGTTGGTCACCTGCGACAAGAACTAGCCCTACCAACAGAACCTTGCTGGTCGTCGCATCGGCATTGTCATGCTGCCGACAAACGCCTGGCCGCATCTCCGGGCACACGCAGCAGCTATCTTGGCCGCCATCGATGGCGCTGGGCCGGGCAGCTACCAGGAGTTAGAGATTCCTCGGCCGGCACTCGTCAGGCGGCAGCCTCCCGGTCGGAGCGATGCCTGAGACGGTGGATACGATCGTACGGTCTACACGCTGCGCCCCGGCACCCGGTGGCGGAACGCGAGCGCTTCGGCCACGTCCATCCGCCGGACCATGGGGGAGCGGCCCAGATCGGCGATCGTGCGGGCTACGCGCAGCACGCGGGTGAAGCCGCGGGCGGAGAGGCGCAGTTTCTCCGCGGCCTGCTCCGCCAGGGCGCGGGCGTCGGGCTGCAGGTCCATCGCGCCGACATCCATTTCGGCGTTCAGGGTGCCGCGGGCGCGTTGGGCTGTGCGGGCGGCGGCTACCCGGGCGGCGACGGCGGCGCTGGATTCACCGGCCGGGGCGCGGCTGAGTTCGGTGGGAGCGATAGGCTGGACCTGCACCGTCATGTCGATGCGGTCCAGCAGGGGGCCGCTGATGCGGTTGAGGTAGTCCTCGCCGCAGCGCGGGGCCTTGCCGCACTCGCGTGCCGGGTCACCCAGATGGCCGCAGCGGCAGGGGTTCATGGCGGCGATCAGCTGGAAGCGCGCCGGGTAGGTGACGTGCGCGGCGGCGCGGGCGACGGTGGTGCGGCCGGTTTCCAGCGGCGTGCGCAGCGCCTCGAGTGCCGGGCGGGGGAACTCCGGGAGTTCGTCCAGGAACAGCACGCCGCGATGCGCCAGGCTGACCTCTCCCGGGCGGGCGCGCTGGCCGCCGCCGGTGAGCGCTGCCGGGCTGGCCGAGTGGTGCGGCTCCCGGTAGGGCGGACGCTTGATCATCAACCCGCCGACGAGCATGCCGGCGACGGAGTGGATGGTGCTGACCTCGAGCGCTTCGCCGGGGGTCAGGTCCGGCAGCAATCCCGCGAGGCGGCTGGCCAGCATGGATTTTCCGGCGCCTGGTGGCCCGACGAGCAGGAGGTTGTGGCCACCGGCCGCCGCCACTTCGACGGCGCGCTTTGCTGCCTCCATCCCCTTCACGTCGGCCAGGTCGGGCCCGGCGAGGGTTTCCGCCACGCCGGCCGGGGGCGGCGGTGTCATCACCTGCGTGCCGCGGAAATGGTTCACGGCACACAGCAGGTCCGGCAGGGCGAGCACCTCCACCTGTCCGGCCCAGGCTGCCTCGCCGCCCTGGGAGGCCGGGCAGATCAACCCCAGGCCCCGGGCCGAGGCGCCGATCGCCGCCGGCAACACCCCCGCGACGGGGTTCAGCGTGCCATCCAGCGACAGCTCGCCCAGGGCGGCGAACCCGGCCAGGTCCTCGCGCGGCAGCACGTCCATCGCCGCCAGCACGCAGAGCGCGATCGGCAGGTCGAAATGGCTGCCTTCCTTCAGCAGGTCCGCTGGGGCCAGGTTGATCAGCACCCGGCGCGGCGGCAGTGCGAGGCCCATCGCGGTCAGCGCCGCACGCACCCGTTCCCGCGCCTCGCCCACCGCCTTGTCGGGCAGGCCCACCACCAGGAAGGCGGGCAGGCCGCTCGACACCTGGACCTGCACTTCCACCGGCACCGCCTCGATCCCCGCGAAGGCGAAGGATTGGACGCGGGCGATGCTCAAGACACGCTGTCCAGCGTGATGCTCATCCGCGGAAGGCGGAGAGGAACGCCTCCAGCAGCGGGCCGAGCGTCTGGGTGTTGTAGCCGCCCTCCTGGATGAATGCCGCCGGCAGCGCCAGCCGGCCGATCGCGGCGCCGGCGCGGGCGAAGCCGTCGGCGGAGACGGCGAGAAAGTTGAGCGGCTCGTCGCGCGAGGCGTCGAAGCCGAGGCTGACCACCAGCGCGTCCGCCCCGAACCGCTCGATCGCGCGCAAGGCAGCGTCCAGGGCGGCGAGCCAGCCGAGGTCCCCCGTGCCGGCGGCGAGCGGGAAGTTGCGGTTGAAGCCGCCGCCGGGGCCGCCGCCCAGCTCGTCGGCGTGGCCGACATACCAGGGGTAGTAGCCCGCCGGGTCACCATGGATTGAGGTGAACAGCACGTCGTCCCGCGACCAGAAGATGCCCTGGGTGCCGTTGCCGTGGTGGCTGTCGATGTCCAGCACCGCGACCCGGCGTGCGCCGTGGCCGATCAGCCGCTCGACGGCCAGCGCCGCGTTGTTCAGGTAGCAGTGCCCGCCCGCTCGCGCGGCGTAGGCATGGTGGCCGGGCGGGCGGCACAGCGCGTAGCAATCGTGGTTGCGCGCGCCCTCGTCGGCCGCTGCGAGCGCGCAGGCAGCGGCGGCGGCGATCGAGCGCCAGCTGTCCTGCCCGATCGGGCAGGCGGCGTCGGCGGAGAACCAGCCGGCGCGGCCGATCACGGAGGCGGGCGGGCGGGCGCCGGTCAGCAGCATCTCCGGCGAGGGGTGCATGTTGGCGACCACCTCGGCGCCGGCATCCTGCATCGCCGCCCACTCGGACGCGGCTCCGGCCAGCCAGTCGAGGTAGTCGGGGCCGTGCACCGCCTCCAGCGCAACGCGGTCGGCCGGGGCGGGTGCGGTGATGTGCAGGCCCATCGCCTGGCAGCCGGCGAGCAGCGATTGGGCGCGGGCCGGCGTCTCGAAGTTGCTGCGGACCTGGCCGCGCTGGAGGAAGAAGTGCGGCGTGTGCGCCAGCTGCGCCGGGTCCCAAAATGCCTTCAACCGTGCCGTCCTCCGTGATGCGTGCACGCTAGTGCGTTTCGCCGGTGGCTGGAACGGGGTAGCCTGCACCCCGATGAGAGTGTCACGACGCGCCCTGTTGCTGGCCGCTGCGTCCGGGGTGCCAAGTGCCCGGGCAGCGCAGCCATCCGTGTTGGTTTGCCCCCTGCCGGCCGCCCCCGGCGGGCTGATCCCTGGTGTGTCCAACGCGTTCGTCACGCGGTTCCTGGGCGGGAAGATCTATCGCGGGCTGATGCGGTACGGGCCCGGCGGGGCACTGGAGCCGGACCTGGCGAGTGCGGCCGGTGTCTCGGCCGACGGGTTGACCTACCTGTTCCGGCTGCGGCCTGGCGTCACCTGGCACGATTCCGGCGGGTTCGGCGCAGAGGACGTGGTGTTCTCGCTGGCCAGGTTCCACGCCGCCCTGCAGCCGGGCCTGCGCCTGGACCGGGTGCGGGTGGAGGCGGTGGACGCGCAAACGGTGGTGCTGCACCTGGCGGCGCCGGGTGACCTGTCGATGCGGCTGCTGGACGCGCTGTCCTTGCCGATCGTGCCGCGGCACGTGCACGACCAGCCTGGCTGGGCGCTGGACCCGCGCCAGGTGACCCCCGTCGGCACCGGCCCGTTCCGCGTGGCGGAGTGGCTGCGCCTGGTGCGGTTCGAGTGGTTCGCCGGGCCGAAGGCGGCGCTGGCCGGGATCGACTGCCCCGTCCTCCCCGACCCGGCCGCGCGGCTGGCCTTGGCGGGCGGGGATGCTCCGGTGCTGCTGGCGGGCGACGCCGTCCCGTTGTCCGAGGTGGCGCGGTTGCGGGCGGTGCCGTCCCTCGCGGTGGAGGCCGATTTCCCGCCGGCCGCCCGGTCCATCGCGGGGCTGCGGTTAAACCTGGCCGCCAAGCCGCTCGACCAGCAGGTCGTGCGGCTGGCGCTGGCCTGTGCGATCGACCGGAACACCGTGCTGCAGGACGCCTGGGCGGGGATCGGGCGTGTCGCGACGGGGCCACTGATCGCGGGCTGCGCCGGCCGCAATGATGCGGCGGTGCTGCCCGAATACAGCCCCCGGGCTGCGTCCGCGCACCTGACCGCGGCGGGGCTGCGGCCCGGCGATGACGGGATCCGGACGCAGTTGGCCTACCTGCATCCGCCGGACCCCGCCTTGCGGGCCTTGTTCGCGGTGGTGCGGGTGGCATTGCGCCAGGTCGGTCTCGAGGTCACGGCGGAGGCGGTCTCGACCGGGGAGTGGCGACGCCGGTGTGCCGCGGGGGATTACCAGATGGCCGGGTTCCTGGAGGACCAGTCTGGCGACCCGGCGTTGGACTTGGAGCCGTATGCCGCCGGGTCACCCGATCTCGTGCCGTTGCTGGCGGGTGGGGCCGATGGGTTGGCTGCGGCACAGGCGGCGCTTGCGGCCAGCTTGCCGGTGATTTGGCTGGTGGAGCCGGGGTGCCCGGTGGCGCGCGACCGGCGCCTAAGTCTGCCGGAGGGCGTATTCGGTGACTTCTCCGGCGCAACGCTGGGATGATGACAGGAAGGTTGGGGCTCTGCCCCAAGCCCCGCCAGAGGACAGTGGTCCTCTGGACACCTGTGACTGGGTGTCCGGGCGGGCCAAGTAAGTAGTTTGGTAATGTTTTCCGGGCATGCTGCGCTCATCAGACGATGGAGAGCGGCAGTGTCGATCGTGAACTTCACGGGTGGTGGGAAGGCTGGGACTTGGGTGGATGCCAAGAATTGGCAGGGCGGTGTCGTGCCGGGAGCGTCCGACACGGCACTGCTGTTCAATGCCGGGTCACAGATGTTCACCGGGCCGATCCCGGCGGGCACGATCATGCTGCTCGGCACGGGGACCGTTTCGTTCGATGGGACGGTGAGTGCGACCGATACCGGTTTCTGTTCGGGCATCATGGTCTGCCAGAACGAGACGATGACGATGAATGCCGGGTCCACCCTCAACGACTTCAACGGGGCGTTGCTGATCGGGGTGCATGGCGAGGGTAGCTTCGTCGCAAACGGCACGGCGCAGAAGGCCACCACGATCAACACGGCCAACGCCACCATTGGAAAGTTCGCGAATGCGGGCGTGGGTCACGTCACGATCGATGACGCGATCTGGAACAACGCGACCGTGGCCTTCGTCGGGTTTGACGGCAGCGGCACGCTGGATATCCGGGACCACGGCAAAGCCAATATCGGTGGCAATCTTTCGATTGCCGGCGGAGCACAGTCGGCCGGGGCGGTCACGATCGAGGCGGGCAGCACGATCAATGTCGGGGGTGGTGCCGGCGTTGGAACGCCGCTTGCGGACGGCACGGCCGGTGGCACCGGCACGATCACGGTCGCCGCTGGCGGCACCTTGAACGTTGGCTACTGGATGGTCGAGGGCTCGACAAGCTCGATCGTGCTGAACGGGGGCGCCATCCATATGGGAACCAGCGGCCAGGGCTGGCTCGCGGTCCAGAGTGGTGCGACGGTTAGCGGCTACGGGACCATAACCAGCACCAGCAACATCTTCAGCGACGCTGGAACCGTGACGGCCAGGGATGGCACGCTCGTGGTCGGCAGCAACATCGGCGGGGCTGGGACCCTGGCGGTCGCGGCGAATAGCGCATTGAAGCTGGACGGGGCGGCGGACCAGACGGCGGGGATCGCCTTCACGGGCGCGAATGCCACGCTCGAGTTCCAGAACAATTTGTGGGTCACGTCGCCGATCACCGGGTTCTCGGCGGGTGACAAGATCATCTTCGACGCGATGATCGACAGCGTGAAATGGACGGCATCGACAGGTTCCCTGGCCTTGGTGAGCGGCGGCCACACGGTCGATACGCTGCATCTGGGCGGCATGGCGCCCAGCGCGCTGTTCGACGTGCAGCACGCCGGTGCCACGTCGATCATCTTGCTGCACGGTTGAGCGGCGCCGGAACGAGGACCGCTTGCGCGTTCGGTTTAGGAGTTACGGGATCCAAGCTCCCTTACCCGCCCTCCCAGAAGAAGGATTGAGAGAAGGCTTGGGCCGAGCGTCACACAGTGCGGGTGCCGAGCCGCTTCATCCGCTCCGAGAGTGCGGCCAGTGCTTCGCGCCAGCGTTGCATTGCGTCCCGTTGCGCGTTGAGGGCAACGGACAAGCCGGCCAATGCCTCGGACAGACGTTCGGCCGATTGAGTCAGGTTGCCGCGGTGGCGGACGGGGAAGGGGATGATGACGGCACTTATCTGCTGATCCATCGTGGCACTCTCCATTCCCGGGCAAACTGCCTCAAGCGGTCGTCTAAGAAAAGAGAAAAGTTAATGAAAACGTTTTCGGCCTTAACCAGTGCCAGCGATATGGATGTTGAACAGGCGTAACAGCAGCACGACGCCGAGGATGGTGATCACGCCGGTGGATAGCCCGTAGCGTAGGCCCATGTAGCCTGGTGGCATCAGCCCGCGTTTGGCTGCGCGTGCCTCCACGACGGTCAGCGCCGCAAATCCCGCGACCAGCAGCGCCAACCCTGCCTCGGCGTTGACTGCGACCACCAGCAACAACGCGACCCAACCGATCAGCGACGGGACGACGCCCAAGCCGAGCCGCGCTGCCTGGCGCCGGCCGGACGGCTCGGGCAGCGCGAACCCCCAGTGGACTCCGCCCAGGAAGGCGAGGATCACCGCGCCGTAGGCGGCGAGGGCCATGACGGCGCGATCTCCATAGCCGCCGACCGCGCCATAGCCGCAGACGGCGAACGGGATCAGCCCGGCGAGGCCGAGCAAGAGGGCGAGGGGGGGAAGCGAGCGTCGCATGACGGGCAATGTGGCATCGCGGGGCATGGAAGCGATAGGATGATCCATGGAACCTGGCCTCGAAATCATCCTCGCGCTCGTCCTCATCCTCATCAACGGCCTGTTCGCGCTGAGTGAGTTGGCACTGGTCTCGGTGCGCCGTGCCCGGCTGATGGTGCTGGACCGAAAAGGCGTTGCCGGGGCGAAGATGGCCATGACGCTGGCGGAGGACCCGCAGCGCTTCCTGCCCACCGTGCAGGTGGGCATGACGCTGGTCGGGATCCTCACCGGCACGATCGGCGGCGCGCGGCTCGCGGCGCGGCTGGAGCCGGTGCTCGCGCGCACCCCACTGTTGCAACCGGTGGCGGGCGAGCTGTCGCTGCTGGTCGTGGTGCTGGTCACCACGTATCTCACGTTGGTGCTGGGGGAATTGGTACCCAAGCAGCTCGCCCTGCGCCAGCCAGAGGTGGTGGCGGCCAGGGTCGCCCGGCCGCTGCTCGCGTTGAGCCGGGGGGTGCGCCCGTTC